>DMGO01000093.1:0-18716 GCA_003449795.1 Gammaproteobacteria bacterium
CATCATTGCTTTGATTGGTGATGGCAATTGCAACAGGTGAATCATTTATATCATTGATTGTTACTGTGAAGCTTTCGGTTACTGTCAGGCCTCCACTATCAGTCGATGTCACTGTTACTGAATATGAACTCTTGGTCTCAAAGTTGGCACTGACACCAGTTTTAAGTTTAAGTTGTCCATCGACTATTTCAAAAGAATCAGCATCTGCACCTGAAAGTGAATACGCAAATGTTTCTCCAGCATCAACATCAGTGGTTGTTAGGTCTCCAACCACGACACCATCTCCATTCTCATCAATGGCAGTGGCAGATAGACTCACCGCTGTCGGACCCTCGTTCACATCAGTAACATTGATTGTATATGTCAGAGTCGCTTCATGATCTTCATCATCTTTAGCAGTGATTGTGACGCTGTATGAAGATTTGGTTTCGAAGTCCGCACTTACATCATCTTTTAATTTCAATTGACCATTAACGATCTCGAAATTGGCCGCATCATCACCTGAGAGAGTATATGTAACATTTGTAGTAAAATCTGGATCGGTGATTGATAGATCACCAACTATTGCTCCAGCTGAGTTTTCTGCAAAAGATGTAGAACTGATTTGAATCGATCCAACGAGTAAGTTGAATTCTTTCGTGTATTCAGAACCTGCAGCATCTGTAACTGTGATTGAGAGTGTTATTGTTTGCTCATCTGCATATGAAACAGTCTCACCAGCTTTTAACTTTAAAACACCGTCCACAATTTCGAAACGATCATCACTCACTGAATAAGTGAATGTATCACCTGCATCTTGGTCTGAAATAGTAATTGAACCAACATCAGCACCATCAAGCTGTTCTGGAACTCCAATCGAGGAGATACTAATGTCTGTTGGCGCATCATTGACATCATTTACTGTTATAGTGAAATCAAACGACGTGCTTGGACCACCATCATCAGTTGCAGTGATGGTCAATGTGTAACTACTCTGAGATTCAAAATCAAGCTCTACCCCATCTTTGACTTTGAGCTCTCCTCCAACAACCTCAAAATTTTCAGAACCTACACCAGAAACGGCATATGTAACCGTTCCAACGGCAGAGGTATCATCAATATATGTGTCAAGTGAACCAATGGCAGCACCAGCATCGTTTTCATCGATTGCTTGAGCGCTCAGAGTCATGCTTGTGGTCGTATCGTTAACAGTTACAACAATTCCTTGTGATGCGGTATTCCCATTGCCATCATCAACAGTGATTTCTACTGAGTAGACATTGTCGCCATCCGAGTCTTGTGGATTTTCATAATCTGGTTTTGCAATAAAACTAAGTTCACCTGAAGCACTATCAATGCTAAACAAAGCACTATCGTCACCACCGCTGATACTATATGTAAGGGTATCTCCATCAGGATCTTCTCCAGTGATTGTAGCCACAATGGTTGTGTTTTCATCAATTGCAAAATCAATGGCACCAGTAATCGTTGGTGGATCCTGAATTGGATTAACGTCGAAAGTGACAGTAGAAGAGTCAGATCCTCCAGCCTGGTCACTTACCGTATATGAAAATGCTCCAATTGTTTGAAGATCTGAGCTGGCATTTGGATTAGGTGTAAAAGTTAGACCCGTTAGTTGATCAATTGTTAAATTAGACCCAGCAGTAACAAGTTCACCATCTGCAGTTCTAATTTCACCACCATCTGGAACAGAATCGACTTGTATTGTTAATGTGTCATTAACATCCTCATCAGTTGGTGCGGCTATATTCAATTCTGTCGGGCCACTATCCTCATCTACATTCAGAGAGGAGTCTGGAGCAGCGACAGGGAGTATATTTGAAGATCCACCACAAGCAGTCAGTGTAAGAGAGAATAAGGAAGGTATAAGAATGCTTCTTTGTTCTATTTTTGGAATTGAAATTTGGATTTGTTTGACCTTATTGGTCTCTTCATTAAGTGATTTCATGTTATCTCTGTATAGTTTTAATTGAATATATGTCGTTTATATTTAGCTTGAACTTGCTAATAGTCTTAAGACATTATTATATGAAAAAATGATAAAATAAAGCCAAATCAGGAACATAAATACATGTGTTTTAGTGAAAATTAAAATTACCACTGTTTTTTTAAGACCTTTTATTAAATAAGTATGAATGGCGAGAGAGTAGTAATAAAAAAAATACCTTCAGGTATTCCCAAGGAATCAGATTTTGAAATACTAGATTTTGAAATAGAAGAACCAGAAGATGGAGAATTCCTAGCAGAGACAATCTATTTGGCTCTGGACCCATATATACGTGTAACAATGGTGGGGAGGCATTTTTTTACAACTCCAGGTCAGGGAGATATGCCTAGGGGCTCAACTATATCTCGAGTTATTAAATCAAGAAATCCTGATTTTAATATTGGTGATCTAGTTGTCATGGAATCAGGTATGCAAAGTCATGCTATTTCGGATGGAACTGATGTTCATTCTGTCAGAACCGGCTCTGCTCCTATCACCACAGCACTTGGCATACTTGGCATGCCTGGATTTACTGCGTATTCCGCTTTACTTGGACCTGCAAGATTGCAACCAGATGATTTGGTCTTGGTCTCTGCTGCTTCAGGTGCTGTTGGATCAATGGTTGGTCAAATTGCATCAATCCACAAAGCTCAGGTTATTGGAATTGCTGGCGGAAAGAAGAAATGTCAATGGGCTATGAGTAATGCTTCGCTGGATGCTTGCATCGACAGGAAAAAAGATGACATCGATAAAAAATTGAGTGAGCTATCTAAAAATGGTGTAGATGTTTTTTTTGACAATACTGGTGGCGATATTCAGAACATTGTTTTATCTAAACATCTGGCACTCAATTCAAGGGTGATCCTCTCAGGCATGATCAGTCAGTATAATTCAGATAAGCCTCCATCAGGCCCAAATTTAGGAAACATTTGCAAACAAAGGGCTACCATATTTGGTTTCGTGGTTTATGACTTTGAGGACATGAGAGAATCTTTTTTAAAGGATGCTCTTACTTGGTATGAAAAGGGTCTTTTGAATTACACTGAAGACCTTGTTTTTGGGATAGAAAAAACCCCAGCTCATTTTATTAAATTAATGAAAGGCGAGAACTTTGGAAAAACCATTGTTCAGTTTGTGGACTTTTAAAACTATAATTGCTGTACGTCAATTCTCAACCCAGCTGGAGATTTGAAGCTGATTAACTCACCTCTACCGTAGATCAGATCCAGTAATCCATGCTCTTTAAAATTAATCAATCTACCATTAAGCTTATCTTTTATCATTGCAATGTCTTCTACTCTGAAGAGACAATGAAGTGTTCCAAGGGCTGGCGGACTTGCTATTGTATATAAATTATCTTGTTTCTCAGCACCGATGTAGCTGACCAATTCAACTCTCCCATATCGATCTATTTCATCACCTTCAAGTAAATTCAATCTCAATCCTCCACCTTTAGGTAACCCAATCATCTTTTCAACATGTTCGCCAAATAGATCTTCGCTTACTGCTTCTTTCAGTGCAAAAATATCCATAAAGAAATCTGTTTCTTTATCCAGGTCAGAAACTATTGTGACAAGTGAAGTAATAGCCCCATAGCCTTTTCCAGACAATTGTATTTCTTCACCCAATTGCTCTACAAAAATAATGTTGGTGTAATCATGACCAGGCATCTGAACTTCTAAGACATCTGCCCCAATAGACTCAATTTGATATCCAACATACTCAGACCTGAATTTATATCCCAGCTCAATCAATTCATTATACTTGCCAGGCAAGTCACGACATGTCACATCTAAGTTCTTTGGGCCAAGATCAGTTGCATTTGCATTTTTACGAACAGGATTAGATGGATTTTTGAATTGAACAAGATGGATCTTCCCCACATCAATCTTAGGAGTTGCCAATAAAGCTTGTTTGACTATCTCATTTTCACCAAGTTGCCAGAGTCTAGATAGATCGATATCTATCCCATCTCTTTCAGAGACAATATTGAGACCAAATTGATCGACCCATAGTAGAATTGCTTCTTCGATGTTTTCTACACCAACAACGACACTATCGATTGATCTTATTGAAACCAATTTCTACCAGTTAATACTTTCACCGTTGTATCTAACAAAACTACCAGATGATTTAATATCTAATTTTTCGATTTGTTTGAGCATACCTGCAATGCTATCTTCGGGCTCGAGGTTTGCTCCACCGCCATTCATTCTTGTTTTTACATAGCCTGGACACATGGCAAGCACTTTGACTTCTTTTTCTTTAAGGATATCAGCCAATAAGGCCACAGATTTATTTAGAGCAGTTTTGCTGGTTGCATATGCAAAGGCCTTTTGATGGTCATCTGCAATCGAACCGACTACACTGGAAATGAAGATCATTTTTTTGTCGTTCCCATTTTCAATATTTTCTAGAAATGTCTCAGCCATCTTTACTGGCCCAAATAAATTTGTTTTGAAAACATCAGACCAAACATCATAATCGATGGTTCCATAATGTTGCTTGAAGGTATTTTCAAAGTAGGGAAGAGGGCCGATTGTCCCAGCATTATTAATCATGACATCTATTGAGACATCTTTCAGTTTTTCGCTCAATTCAATGATAGAAGCGTGATCAATGATATCCAAATTAACAACAATCAATTTTTCTTTGTATTCATTAGATAATAGATCTAAATCATCTATCTCTCTGATATTTCTGCATGCAGCATAAACATTGTGACCTAATTGTAATATCTGTTTTGTGAATTCAAGCCCAAGACCCCTGTTTGCGCCAGTGACTAGATAATTTTTTTGACTGCTCATATAGCTTTCCTTAGTTCAATGTTTTGTTGTAATAATTAGATGTTGCTTCATCCGCAATTCTTTGAAGAAAATTCCTGTCTTGTTCATTGATTTCACCAAAGTAATCGTATTTTATACCAATCGGAGATTTATTATAGATGCTTGCAAAAACAGTACATGCCGCAAGATAAGTTCCTAAAAGGTTTGGGTGAGTTCCATCTTGTTCATGTAATTTGATATCGGGTTTCTTACGATATGCTAGATCGAAAGCCAAGCCAACAGGAATAACAAGAACCCGATTTTCATTGCCTACTTTTGTGTATGTATCAGATATGAGCTCTATTTGATTTTTGATGAATCGTCTGTGTGGCTTGGTATAAGCATGGGTCATATAGAGCGCAGCTTCAGAACCATTCATCTTGATGGCATCTATGTGTTTTTTAGCAAAATATGAAAAGTTTTTTCTGTTGACTTCATTGAGTGTCTCAGAACTTCCGCCCTGAAGAATAACCAATTCAAATTTTTCAATTGAACTGATTGATTTTGGCTGTATGAGTCTTTCAACATCATGATGTTTGAGTCTAGACCCACCAATTGTTGATGATTTTACGGAGGCTCCACCATCGAAATCACTTCTATATTCCTCTACCATTCTTTTGAAGTGATTATGGAGGCTATCATTATAATAAAGGTAACTATTGCCAATAAATAAGATCGTTTCAGGCTCCTCAATTTTTATTATATCTGGATTTTCTTTAGCAAAGACAACCTGGGTTGAATAAATAAGTATTAAGAAAAAAATAAATTTGGTGTTCATGATTTAATTTTCACAACAAGATGCTCATCAGTCAAAGAATAATCAATGCAAATCTGCGGAGAATTTTTATAAGAGAAATCCTGGATTCCAATTTATTAATGATCTTTATATCTCAGAATCTTTATTAAGAAATTTTATTAACTCAATGAAAAGCATAATTTTTTTGGTGATATTATCTTAGTGGGTAATTTTGATTCAGTTAAGGAAGATTATTTGAAATAATTCTCTTAACTGAAAAATTCATTCTGATTTCTTAGATTGAATACCGGTATTTCTGGTAAAAAGGGAATCAACGCCTTTATACGGAAACTTGAATTACTTCAAATCCACTATAAAATCATAATACTAATCAAAATAAGTTGTTATGGATTATGAACGAAATTGATATTAAGAAAACCTGTGAGATCCTTGATAATATCATGAAATATGAACTCGCAGGTGTCGTAAGATACACGCACTCATCCATGATGGTCAGCGGACCTTATCGTATCCCTATTGTCGAATTTCTCCAAGCACAAGCAAATGAGTCTCTTCTTCATGCTCAAGAAGCAGGTGAATTATTGAGTGGTTTAGAAGGTCATCCCAGCCAGAAGATCGCGGAAATTGAGGAAACGCATCAACATTCTATAAAAGATATTCTTCAAGAAAGTCTAGAGCATGAATTACATGCACTCAGTTTATATAATGAACTACTCGAGGAAGTTGAAAATAAGTCTGTTTTCTTAGAGGAATTTGCTAGAAATAAGATCGGCCAAGAGGAGCAACATTCATTGGAACTTAAGAAAATGTTGAAGGACTATTCTTAAAGGCAAGCCTTTAGTTTTTCTCCGATTTATTTTTTATAAAGCTTACCAATCTGAATACTGGGCCAAATGCCCAAAAAAATAAGAAACCCCCACGTTCCATTATCTCCAGAAGTTTATTGTATTTCATATTCAGTAGAAAAAAGGCCGACTCATAAAGTCGGCCTTTGTTTATCTTTTTAAATTAAAAGTTATGTTTGTAAGACACTTTCCAAAGTCTGGGTAAATCTTGGAATTGTGTGATAAAGCCTAAAGCTGCAAAATCCAGAGTAGAGTGTGCAAGCTTTTTATCAGAGCAATTTGTGCAACCAGCTATAACTCTCCAGTCCCCATCATTGGGAGTATATGTAAATGTCAGATCAATCTTGCTGACTGCAGGTCTCAGGCCAGCCGGTGTATTATTCTGATTGTTATAATAATCATCTTCTCTGTTCAGTACACCTGTGAAATTCAATTGACCATTTTCAAGTGAGCGATCAACGATTACACCAAGCCTGTATGAGAAATCCGGTGTTCTTTTAAGGTCTTTATCTGCAATTCCCTCAGCTCCTGGACGAAGCTCTGTATAACCTCCATCAAGGGTTGCAAAATTTGCAAAGAAAGTAAGATCATCGCTCGCTGCATAGAGCAACTCACCTTCGAAGCCATCCACTTCTGCATCGGCCTTATTGGAGTAAACAAACGCTCCTGTATCTTGGTCAATTGCTGTAATTTGTAGGTCAGTATAATCTGCATTGAAATACGTGATATTGAATCGCAGCGTATCTTCCATCCACTGGCTTTTCATGCCGAATTCAATATTGTCTACAAATTCAGGTCTTAAATCGACAAAATCTGAAGCAGAAGTCACCCTTGATGCCCAGCCACCGCCTTTGAAGCTGTCTCCAATGCTGGCATAGTACATGACATTATCATTTGGCTGATAATCAACAACAATTCGACTAGTGAACTCATCAACTTCAATCGATGTAAGTGTCCCTAAAGCCTCAACAGTTGCATTATCAAATGGTTGACCAATGGCTGCAGTTGATAACCAAGCGCTTCTATCCATGAAGTTTTCTTTTGTTCTTGCTTCCCAAGGTACACCATTGAGATCAATGAACTGTTCAACCTCTACAGCTCTTTCATCATCTGTATATCGACCGCCAATTGTCAGTCCCCATCCGTCACCAAGATCAAAATCTAAATCCGCATAGATTGCAGTTGCTTCTGTTGTATTTGTCATATCTCGCATGAAAGTTCCTGCGACGGCACCTCCAAATAAGAACAATGCATCACCGAATAGCACATGACTTTTTTCATCATAATATGATGCTCCAGCTGCCCATTGAATATTTCCAGTTGATCCAGTGAAGTTTATTTCGAAACTTTGTTGTTCATGATCACTTAAATTTGGGATTGAATAAGCAGGCACAACTTGATCAGAGTAATCATTATTAAAACTATGTGATAAATCATGATCTGAAGCAATGACTTCCATTTGTGTATCATTTTGCAGATCAATAGTGGCTTTAATGCTATATGCAGTAAAATCCGTTTCTGCCCAAGTATTTTCTAAGCCACTCTCAACTTTATAAATATCATCACCACAGCAGGCACTCAGTTTATTGGCACCGACAATTCCACCAGTATTGTCTTCAGAATTCTCTATGGTAAATAAAACTTCTGATCGATCATTGGGAAGAAATAAAAATTGGGCTCTTGCACCAGTTGCATCTCTTTTCCATTGATCTCTATTAAGTGTTACATTTTCCAAGAAACCCTCACCCTGGTCGATTGTAAAAGCCGTTAGTTTTGCATATAGATTGTCCGTAACCGGAAAGTTAAGTTTCGCAGATGCTTCAATGGTTTCATAATCACCATAAGCGATATCAACCCAGCCCTCAGTTTCTTCAGTGGGTTTTTTAGTTATGATTCGAACTGCACCACCAGTGGTATTTCTTCCATAAAGGGTTCCTTGAGGGCCTTTTAGGACTTCAACGCTCTCTAAATCATAGAGTCTCGAGTTGTTTGCAATTTGTCTAGACATGAATACACCATCGACAAATGTTCCAACTGCAGGATCCATTGTCGATACGGATTCATCCTGCCCAATGCCTCTAATAAAGTAAGCAGCAGCCTGTGGCAAACCAACATTGTTCACACCCGTCATGCCAGGAATATTTTTGACAAGATCAATTGTATTGCTGATATTGAGCCTTTCTATGTCGTCACCAGAAAATGCAACAATAGAAATTGGAACTTCTTGAAGTGATTCACTTCTTTTTTGAGCTGTCACTACAATTTCTTCTAACTCTGCAGAAAAAGTCAGTGATGATGAGAGCACAAAAGGCAGGATTAAAATGCTTTTAAATATGGTATCAAGTAATTTTGAGTGCATTGAATTTCTCCCCAAGTTAAATTCTTTTGAAATTTAGACTAACAAATATTCAAAGATAGACAAATTGATAATTAGGCTAAATGAGTATCATTATTAAAATTAAGGTATTGAAATCTCCACTCCTTTGATTAAAGCTTAGATAGATGAATGACTATAGAAGAGGGGGAGGAAATTGCGTCGCTTAATTAATGCACTTTTATCTATCCTCGTTTTATATGCATTATTTCTGGCATTATTTTTTTACAACAATACATTCATACCATCTTCTGGTTATGCACCAGCAGTTCTTCTAGATAAAAATAATCAACCCATAACTCTTAAAGATAAGGAAGTACCAATCGTTATATTGTCTGGCTGGGGAACTCCTGAGGGTTTTAATAAAGCATATGACGATTATCTCTTTTGGAGAACATCTGGAGGCGAACGGGTGATGTCTCCAACTCAAGCCTGTATTCAATGGCATGTTGGAACTTTTCCATTTCAAGTCGAAATTTCAAGACTGCCATTTGCTTTAGGCAGAAAGGTCGATGGCATGGAAAGACTCTGGGACAATTTAGGTGCATACAGAATCAGTGATGATGGTATGAAATATATTCCAGTGGTTGATAATAAATCGGGTGAGTTTCCATTTGCAGGAGGCGATGCTCCCATTCTTAGTAAAGATGAACTTGGTGATACAGAGATCATTGCTATGAAGGACTATAATCAGAATTCAAGATCTGATACTGGCGGTTTCCCTTTGACTCGCTATTCACCAGATCCCAGAACTGGAGAAGATTACCTTAAGGGAATTTATATTATTAAAAAGCCCAATGGTGTAAATGACTTCTATGAGGTCGATAAAGCCTATAAGGCAAGAGTTTCAGGCATGATGGGTTGGGATATTAATGCACCAGTATTTTTCAATGAATATGATTCATCTGAGACTGTAAGGGATCCTTTTATAGCAGAGTGGATTGATGAGTATTTTAGGGAAAGCATCAAAGTAACAGAGGGTTTTTATTCCAATGTTCCAGGAGAAACCAAGCATCTCAAAGACACCATTGCCCGTGCTGCAAGGAATGGTTATAAGAACATCGTTCTAGCTAAGCCCATTGCTGATCATAATGTCTATGCGAATAATTTCTGGGATCTCAATCTTTCTCTTCAATCTCTATGCAGGGCAGGCTTTGATGTAGAAGATTACAATATCAATCAAGTGAGAATGTATGGAAGAACACCCGAATACAATCACATCATGCATCAGAATCTCAAACGCCATTTGAAGCACATAGAACCAGGCAGTGATGTTTCAGTTATATACACAACTTTTGGACTTCCATGGCCAGGATCAAATCCCCGAGGACCCATGTCCAATGCTGCTCCCTTTATCAACGAAGTTTTTCATGAAAACGCTTATTTAAATTTTTTAAGTTTTAAGCGATATATTGAGCAAAACGAAGATCAATACAATATTTCTTTCCTTAAAACGAATGGTTTTGGGACAGAGGATGCCAGAACGAATAACTTATATGCATATGCATTATTCAGTGGAAATCAGCTCGGATACAAAGATGATCCTCTTCAATACACAAACCTTAGAGGTGCAATTGAAGACGCAATACTGAATCAAAACAAGGAAGAGGTGATCATTCAATTGTCTCATTGGGGATATACCTACTGGGTTTTAATTATAAACATGAGAGAAGCATTGAATTTTCCTTTGAACTCTATTGAAGAGATTCATCGAGGAGAATTGAGTGTCACTTGGTGTGAAAAACATTTTGCTCCTGGTAAATACGAACAAACTGAAACCATTGATGGTAAGTGCCCAGAAGGGTTTACAAGGCTTCAACTGATGGAGGCTTTTGAAGATTATTCTGATGAGATAGCCATCAATTATGCAAATAGGATTCGAGGTGGAATAGAAAGATTGGGTATTTATCCAGATTTGGATATCAGTATTTTGGCAGAAGGGGAGATCACTCAAAAAGACGGTGGAACAGTAGAAGTGAAAGAAGGTCATATGAAAGGTGCAAAAGTGGTTGTCAAAGGGGATCCCAATCCAAATATTCCAGAATCATATACCTGGGATAATCGCTGGAGGCCCAAAACAGACAATGATCCGAACACTGGACCCACCGCAGTTAGGGCAATCAATGAGTACGATAAGATTTCAGATTTCTTGGATAGCTCAAAGGATGATTTCAATGCTGTCATAGGACTTCAAGAGTTGTCTTCACCAAAGAAGGAGATGCCAGTGCTTTCAAAGGCTGTTTCTGGGACGGTTTTCTTTGGTCCATACCGAACGACTTTTAATGTTCCCGCTCAGATTACAATTCCTTATGAGAAGGATAAGGTTATCAATCCTGAAAATATCGTTCCAATGGTCTATAACGAGATATCAGAATCATTTGAGATTCATCCCAAGGTCAGAAAGAGCTATGAAAATAAGATTGATTTAGAAAAAGGTACACTGACTTTTGAAACCCAAGTATTGGGTCAATTCTCTCTTGTAGAAATAGAGTGATCCGAATTGAGAGTCGAATCAGTCTTTAATGACAAATGAGGCCAGAATAAATAGTGCAGCGATAATACCAACACAGATCAAAATATACTGTAATCCTTCCATGAAACTCCCCCTTTGAAATTTACCTTAATAATACAATACTGAAATTCTGGATTTTCTTAAGTTATTTTTACTGTCTCATTAAAGCAAGCAATAATTGCAGATTACGTTTATTCAATCTCATAAGATCCTTTCTTTCTAGATCTTCACAAATCTCACAAAGCATCAAAACCATTTGTTTCTTGGATAGTGGCTTAATGCTTTTCGATACTTTTTCGGCATCTTTTAACATTTCTTTATAGAACTTATTCATCAAGTCTTAATTTCGATTATGGCTTTTGAGAATCAAAAAAATCAATTCATTAGAAGCATTATTTTACTTAAAATTAGAGTTATCAAATTTTATAATAAATAATCTTGTACATATCACTAACGGGTCTATCATTAGTAAGTGCCTAAGAATCTAAAAATATTTTTTTTATCAAGCTTATTTTTGTTATCAAATCAGTCATTGGTAGCTGCTGACGACACCGAAGCTCCAGTCCTCAACTCAATTTCTATTGATCAGACATCCATCAATGTCAGTTCTGGCAATCAAACCGTCTCTATTACCGCAAATTTCACTGATGATTCTCTACTCGATGCTATTTACAGTTATGTTTATTTCTCTCCACCAGGAGGGAGTGGACTTAACAAACAATTCAGAATAAATAGCGATTCATCAAGTCCAGCTGTGTTGACTGCTGAGTTCACCAATACCGATGATGCAAATGGCACATACGAGCTTGGTGGCTTTGTCATGTATGACACAATTGGTAATGCTAAGAGTTATACAAAAGAAGAGTTGATAGCATTGGGCTTACCTGCATCTATTGAGCTCACAGCTAATGAAACGACCCCGCCAACCGTGAATGCCGTTAATCCAGAAGATGGTTCAACTGAAATTTCAAGAGGTCAACATATATCAATTAGTTTTAGTGAGGATATGATTGCTGACACCTTAATCAGTGACAATATCTATGTATCTGATTCAAGTGGTAACAGAGTGACAACAAAAAATGGAGGGTCAAGCGCAAAAAATTACACTATCACTCCCGCCCAGCAAACTATTCTGGACCTTTGGGAATCCAATGAAACCTACACCGTTCATGTCACCACGGGTGTCAAAGACACAAGTGGGAATAATTTAGCCCAAGAGTTTACCAGCACCTTCACCACTTTAGATTCATCTTCAGACACAACCCCTCCGACCATAGCAAGCATTACTCCAGTTGATGGTGCCACTGATATATCCACAGGTGCGGAAATAGCAATTTCTTTTAGTGAGATTATGTACGAACCTTCTCTGTACCAGTCGGACCCAGAAAACATCTATATTACTGATTCCAGCGGTAACAAAGTAGAACATCGAAAACAAACAGGCCCTGAAAAGCAAGAGCTCGTGCCAGATCCACTTTGGGAAAACAATGAAACCTACACCGTTCATGTCACCACAGGGGTTGAGGATACCAACGGTAATAATTTAGCCCAAGAGTTTACCAGCAGTTTTACCACCGAATCCGGTGACAATGTCTGCAGCCCAGTCATTACCTCAGCAGCCACTTTCAGTGCTGCAGAGAACCAGACAGCTGTGGGCACGGTGACCGTTAGCGATGCTAATTGCGGTCCTTTAACCTACTCACTATCGGGCACCGATGCTGCATCTTTCAGCATCAGCACCGCTAGTGATGGGACTAACTTTGGGATAATCACCTTCAACACCGCTCCGGATTACGAGACCAAAAGCAGTTATTCCATCACCGTCAGTGTCAGTGATGGTGCCAACAGTACTACTCAAGCAATAACGATCAATGTTACTGATGTTGATGAGGGCACGGACACAACACCACCAACCGTAACAAGTGTTACCCCAGCAGATGGAGCAACTGGAGTTTCCAGAGCCATTACTCCGATCCAAGTGAATTTTAGTGAGGAGATGAATCGGGAGACATATACCAATAACATCTATTTAGCAGATTCGAGTGGCAATGTCGTTACTCTGCAAAGTGTCGGGCCTGGAACAACCTTTTATCAGTTAAGTCCTCAATCAACTCTGGAAGCAGATGCAACTTATACCGTTCATGTCACCACAGCGGTTGAGGATATCAATGGCAATAATTTAGCTCAAGAGTTTACCAGCAGTTTTACCACTGATACTCTCGGCTTTAACTTCGGGGCTAATAATAAGCCTATAGCAGGAGTGAAGGTCACCCAAACTGAATCCGATGGCACTACTACTATCTATGCCTCTGATGCAGAAGGGAAGGTGACGTTAAATACCACCACTAATACTTACAGTCTAGAAGCTTCTCTGGCCGAGACCGGTACTGATCCGATCTCTGTCCAAGATGCTCTTTATATCCTCCAATACATCGTTGAACTTCGAACCCTAGATGATCTACAAATAAAAGCCGCTGAAATTAATGGCGATGGCAAGATCACCATCCAAGATGCTCTTAAAGTCCTACAACACAATGTGGAGCTGATCAGTTTAGAACCCAGCTTAACCTTTTATGATGCCAATACAGGGAACCCTCTCTCAGAAACAACTTATAACCCAGAGGATACACCGAGTGTTACCGCCATTAGACTGGGCGATGCTAATCTGTCTTTTGAGCCTGCCAGTATCACTGATCATGCACCCATACTGACAGGTAAGATCACCCTGACAATGGATGAGAACGAGGTGGATATTGGCACCATAGTGGCTATCGATGCTGATGGTGATACCCTGACTTATAGCATTTCCGGCGGAGCCGATAAAGATCTGTTTAATATTAACCCTTCCTCAGGGGCTTTGAGCTTTAAAGCCGGACCCGATTACGAGGATCCTGGTGATAATGGTTTTAATAATCTCTACGATGTTGAGATCATGGTCAGTGATGGGAGTAACAGTAATACTCAAGCTCTGATCATTAGTGTGATCGATTTGAACGAGAAGTTAGGTGTCAGCAATAAAACCATTTCTGAGAATGAGGCTGGAGCCACTGTTGGGATCTTATCGATTATTGATAGCTCTTTTAGCAGTGACGGTATTACCTATGAGTTATCCGGAGATGATGCTCAATATTTTATTCTCGATGGCAACACCATTAAATTGAAAAGCAATGTCACTACTGATTTTGAAACGAAGTCCAGATATACACTTGTAGTGACGGCCACAAACAGTGCTGGAGAGACTGTAACAGAGAAAGTTGTAGTGAAGATTGAAAACGTGAATGAAGCTCCAATTCTATCTTCAGCCATTTTAAATCAGAGCATTGACGAAGACTCACCTTTAAACTTTGCCATTCCCAATGGAACATTCTTCGATGTTGACGGAAATACGCTTTCATATACAGCATCTCTGAGTGATGGAGAAAGCTTACCAGGATGGATGAGTTTTGATGGTGTCTCAGGCACCTTTTCAGGCACTCCGCGAAATGATGATGTAGGAGTGATTGGAATCAAAATCACTGCCAGTGATGGCAGTTTCAATGCGAATGATTCTTTTAATTTAACAGTGAACAATACCAATGATCAACCATCTGAGATCAGCTTGTCTGCAAATGCATTCAATGAAAACTCGGATGGTGTGACTATTGGTGACCTTACAACCAATGATGATGACAATAAGTATGGCGATACCCATACATATGAATTATCTGGGACTGATGCGAGCTCTTTCGAGATTAAAAACGATCAATTGAAGTTAAAGGATAGTTTTGCAGCCAATTTTGAAGTTAAAGATAATTATACTCTCGATATCAAAAGCACGGATGAGTCTGGTTCAAGCATTTCAAAGAGTATTGCACTCAATGTAATTGATACCAATGATACTCCGACAGAAATTATTTTATCATCCACAGGGGTTCCAGAGAAAATTGATGGCGCTGTTGTTGGAACACTGACAACCAACGATGAGGATGCTGATGATTCTCACACATATATCGTTAGTGATGATCGTTTTGAAGTGATCGATGGAGAGCTTAAACTCAAGCCTGGAAATACAGTTGAATACGCTACACAAAGCACCATAACAGTAATCATTACAACTACTGACTCCAATGGTGCGACATTTAATCAAGAATTTATTCTAAGGGTTGGATCAATTCAGCTCACTGCAACTAATTTTGAAGAAAATGTCAGTGGTGCAATAGTTGGCGATCTGTCGATAACAGATCCAGACTTTAGTGCAAATGTTACTTACACGCTTTCAGGGACTGATGCGGATTCCTTTGAAGTGGTGAATGATCAGCTTAAGTTGAAAGATACGATAAGTGCTGATTATGAAAGCAAGAATACTTATACAATTTCAATCACAGCGAAGGATGATGCCAATAAGGAAGCCACCCTTTCTTATTCGCTTCAAGTGATTGACGTAAATGAAGCACCTACATTGATTACTCTTTCTGCCAGTGCCATTGACGAGAACTCAGATGGTGCTGTCATTGGAAATCTAGAAACCAATGATGAAGATGCCGATGATAACCATACTTATGAATTGACTGGGAATGATGCAGCATCCTTTGAGGTATCGGATGGACAATTGAAGCTAAAGAGTGACCTGAGTGCAGATTATGAGACAAAAAATTCATATTCTGTCACAGTCACGACAACAGATACTGGCGGTCTATCGACATCTGAGGATTTCATAATTACTGTCAATGACATCAATGATGCACCTGAATCTATTTCATTATCAGCAAATGCGATTAATGAGAATGATACTGGAGCAATTGTTGGAACTCTGAGCACCAATGATGATGACGCTGATGATACACACACCTATTCATTCTCTGGTGATGATTCAAGCTCATTTGAAGTGATCAACGGCAATCAGTTAAAGCTTAAATCCACTGTTTCAGCAAATTATGAAGCTAAAAATAACTATTCATTTAATGTCATATCAAATGATAGTGGACGATTGAGTTTTTCTGAAACATTCATTATTTCAGTAAATGATGTCAATGATCCACCCACAATCTCATCAGTGAATAGTTTAACAATTCCAGAAAACCAAATATCAGCTGGTACTGTCACGGCAACTGATGAGGACGGAGACAGCTTAACTTATACACTCAGCGGCACTGATCAAAGCTCTCTCAGCATCGGTAATAGTGGCACAATTACGTTTAATACAGCGCCAGACTATGAAACCAAAACCAGCTATTCAGTAACAGTGACTGTGAGTGATGGTGCATCACCAATCAGCCAAGATTTATCCATTAATATCACAAACCTAAATGATGTATTTCCAGTGATCAGCTCTTCATCAACACTCAATGCAGATGAAAATCAAACGAGTGTAGGCACTGTTGAAGCTTCAGATGTTGAGGGAGATGTTTTGATTTACCAGTTGAGCGGCGATGATGCTGGTGCTCTCAATATCAGTAGCTCAGGAATTATTACATTTGATGCAGCTCCCAACTATGAGAGCAAAAACACCTATTCGGCTCTTCTTTCCGTCAATGATGGCGTCAATACCACTAGCCAAAACTTAACCATTAACATCAATGATGTAAATGATATCCCTTTGATTAATTCAAATAGCACTTTCAATGCAAATGAGAATCAGACTTATGCCGGACTTGTAGATGCTCAAGATGAGGATGGGGATGACTTATCATATTCAGTCAGAGGTTCTGATGCAGCTTTATTTAATATCGATGATTCGGGTGAAATTAACTTTATAACAGCCCCTGATTATGAGGTGAAAGATCTTTATTCTATCAGCGTTGCTGTCAGTGATGGCGAATTAACCAATACTCAAAATCTCACAATAAATGTCACAGATCTATATGAAGAATATGATATTGACGTTACTGCTCTGGCATCTAGATATTTTGTTCTTGATTCTGATGTACCGAATACAACTGACCAGAATTGTGTTTCCAATACTTTTGGAAGTGAGCAAAGCATAGTTAACCCAAGTACAGTAATTGGCCATGCTGGAGGAAGCAGCACATGTTCAGATGCCTCAGACTTCTACTCAATTCAATTGACAGAGGGCATGTATGCCAATCTTCAAGTCTCAGATTATGATTCAAGCAATGATCTGGATATGTATCTCTATAATCAAGATGGGACTGGAATTGACTTCAGTTACACAGATGATTCGACTGAGAATAATGAAACAATTAATTTGCCTTCGAGTGGAACAATTATAATTCGGATATATCCATATTCCGGTAGTTCAAAATATGTACTGACTGTTGGACAAAGAACTTCTGATTCATCGGCAAACAGATACAGCAACCAAGTCGGTCATTTCATAGAGGGTGAATTCATCAGTTATATACCATTTCCTAAGAATGGACCCAGAAAGAGCCAATCAGGCAGATTCCAGCCTGAGGAGCAAGCAGAAGCTCCATTAAAACAAAGAATAAAGTCAATCAACTCACCAGGACTAAGAAAGTATAAATTTGACCCTGATCTTGAAATGCAGAGAAATAAGGTTGAAGGATCAGGGCTCCCAAGTGATGTAAATCTTAAATTATCGGATGCACAAATAAGTTATTTAAAACACTGGAAGATATTAAGTCAGCTTAGGGAAGAAAATCCTGATAGAGATATTGGCTTTAATTTCAAGGTAAAAGCTTTCAATAACCAACCTGATCCAAAAATACAGGCCTCTTCTGCAGATGAAGATCGCTATCAGTGGGTCAAGGAAAGAAAAACATTTGCAGAGGCAAAAGCACATGCCGAAAGTCTTGGTGGTCATTTAGCAACCATTACTTCAGCATCTGAGAATCAGGCCATTTACGAAATTGTCAGTGAAGGCTTTGATCCAAATAGCTCATATCAAGCTCTTGGTTATGCCACAGATGGCGGTGGCTCTGTTTATGTTTGGCTTGGTGCAGACGATATAGAGACAGAAGGTGATTGGAATTGGCACACTGGAGAGTCCTTTAGTACTTATACCAATTGGGGAAGTGTTGAACCTGATAACTTCAATGGAAATCAGGATGCACTCGGGATGGCACTGGAAGGTTGGCCTTACGGGTCAGGCGGCGCTTACGGAAAAGGAAGTGAATGGAATGACATCAAAGCAGACAATCAATTGACCTTTGTGGTTGAATTTGAATCTGGCAGCAACAACCCACCTGTCATTACATCAGGCTCAACTTTCACTGCTGCAGAAAATCAAACATCAGTGGGCACTGTCACCGCAACCGATGAAGATGGAGACAACTTAACTTTTACACTCAGCGGCACCGATGCGAGTTCACTCTCAATCAATAGCTCTGGTGTCATCACGTTTAATACAGCACCAGACTATGAAACCAAAACCAGCTATTCAGTAACGGTCACTGTGAGTGATGGAACGGATAGTGTCAGTCAGGCTATCACCATCAGTATCACGGATGTGGATGA
>DMGO01000093.1:19021-29799 GCA_003449795.1 Gammaproteobacteria bacterium
TCAGTATCACGGATGTGGATGATGGTGAATCAGATCCCATCACACCTTTCAGCAGTGATTCATTGTATAAGTACCAATGGAATATGAATGCCATCGGACTTGAAGCTGCTTTAAATGCCGTTGGACAAGACACCAGAGACATCGTCGTTGCTGTTCTAGATACAGGCTCTCCGTCTACAACATCTACTGCATGGGCAAGAAGCGATTTTATTGCTGGTGGAGCAGACTTCTACGACCTTGATTTTGACCCCACTGATCCTGATGCTTTATCAGATGATGAAAAGGTAAGCTCACATGGAACACATGTGGCAACAACGATTGCAGCAAAAAATGATGGCTTGGATATCAATGGTTTTGGTATCAAAGTATTACCAATAAGGGTTTTAGGACCAGACGGTGGAAGCACCTATGATATTATCCAAGGAATGCTTTACTCTGCTGGTTTACCCAATGATACGGGAACAGTGGCACCTACATCTGAAGGTCAAGTAAAAGTTATTAATATGAGTTTAGGTATAGAAGCCTACAAAGTGGGTTACTGTGCATATACCAATGCCATCAATGATGTCATCAGTCAGGGGGTTACAATTGTTGCAGCATCAGGCAATGAAGCGCAAGAAAATCCTGGTGGCGCATCTTACCCTGCAGCTTGTGACAATATTATTTCAGTTGGTTCAATTGATACCACAGGATTAAGAGCTCCTTATTCAACTTATAACAACAGTGTTGACATTGCTGCACCCGGAGGAAATATGGGTATTGATGAGAATGGAGACGGTTATCCAGATGGCGTTCTGGCATATGTCAGAGATGAAACTGTAAATTTCTTACAGGGTACTTCAATGGCATCACCAACTGTAGCCGGAGCCTTAGCCTTACTTCATGATGTTGATAAAGGGCTTAATCCTGCAGAGATTGATGCTTATATAAGAGATGGGAAATTCACAGATGATATTGGCCCAAGTGGAAGAGATGATGAGTATGGTTATGGCAGTTTGAATCTATCAAAGGCAGTTCAATCAATTCTTGAAACTGAAACTGGGGGCAACAGTGACAATATTACAACAACATATGCCACAACAAGTCCATTGAGTTTAAATTATGGTTTCGATACTAATTCGCTTGATATCAAAATAGAGAAGATAGGCAATGGGAGCCTTAGCGTTGAAAGCTTATCAGCAGATAATGCAACGGGTTTGAGTTATACATCAAATGTCGACGATGATGGATTTGGAACATATTCCATCAATATTGATAGAACCTCTATGCCTGCTGGGAATTTTCAAAACACAATTTACTTTAATATGAGTGATGGCACAAAACCATCGACCAAGATTAGCTACAGCGTTGGTAGCGAAAGAGAGAGGGCCAACCTTGGTGGTGTCCAAGTAGTGGTCTTTGATGTAGGCAGTGATGGCGTCGTTGATGTCAATGATGCAATATATACAGGCGGTATTCTAGACTTGGATGGGACACTCAGTTTCAGAGTAAATAACGTGGAAACAGGTAACTATTATATTTATGTTTCTACAGATATTGATAGGAATAATATCATTTGTGAGGCTGGTGAGATTTGTGAAGCTTACCCAATTTTTGCAGACACCGATCAGTATTTCTCAGTTACAGGAAAGGATATTGATGGTGGAGAAATCAATGTAAAAGCTCAGGTTTATTACAGTTCATTTAGTGCATCAGCTTTATCAAATGGTCAAAAACAGTTCGAAAAACCAGGACCAAGAAAGATTGATCTTAACAATAAGAATTTTACTGCATCAATTATTGATACAAGCAATGATGAGCCGCTACCACCTCTCATTGGAGATGATGATAAATTTGTTAAGAGTGAGTTCTTATTGAGCAGTGAGTTTAAGGAATACTCTTCATCCAATATTTTATATCCTCTGGATAGAGTGACGCTTCTTATCGAAGATACTGGCCAAAGAGTAATTGCTTCAAGTCCTCAAGAGGCAAAAGCTATTAAGTCATATATAAACCGTGTATTTAATCTCGAAGTAGAGGAAAGGACGAGTAAAGTTCTTGACTAGTTCATTTGGGTAAAAATGATGAGGAGTCTCTTTAAAGAAGGAAGGCTATATCCTTACCAACTTCTTATCCTATAAGCTTCTGAACCTGTTCCATCCCAGTTGTCTCTTGATAGTGGACCATCCCACCAATTGACTTCTGTTTGCCATTTCTTACCTGGCATCTCGACAGATATTGCAATTGGAACCCACCCAATTTCTTTTCCAGATGGCGGTTCTAAGATCAATCCATTGTCGATCTCAACCAAGTTCACATTGTATGATTGTGCTGAGGTTGGTCTACTCAAGAAATCTTTGCTGTCTTGCCAATTGGCATGTATGTGTTCAATTTTTTCTTGCAGAGATTCCAAGTATTCTTCTGTGTAAATATCTGGAAACTCTTTTTTAAGTTGAATAAATGTGGGTTGATCTTTGAATTTATACCACCTGTAATCCACTTTACTCCCATCATCTAGGTTTGCTGTGTAGACGTTGCTGTCACAACCATTGCTCTCATCACACACCCGACATGAATAATCCATATAATCTAGATCGGCATCAAATATCTCTTTCATGTCAGATTTAATACTCGCAACGAGTGCCTCATCGTCTGATGTTTTGACATGCGGCATATAAGAGGTAGCCTGCTCAATATTTCCATACCTATATGATTTCAGTTTTTCAGGTACAACATCCTCTGAAACCCTCTCGAAAATATAATCCTCAGGGTTGTCTGATGGAGTGACTTTGTAATACTCATTGAACATACGATCTGTTTCATTCTTCCAATCCCAGTAGACATTGGAGCCTCCGTCTACCGTTTCAAACATGGTATCTACACTCATATTGAAACTATGCTTGTTCGGAACAGGATTACCATTGGCATCTTTTATTTCAGTCCTTTTCCACCAATTGTCCTCTTCTTCTTCCTCGTCAAAAACAATGGTATCAGGGCCTGGCTCACCATCAATTTTGGATGGATCAAAGGCTGTTGAATAGCTGGTTGTCTCAAAATTAACCGTTGGGATATCCTCAGAATTGAAGAATTCGATAAAGTTATTGTAATGTTCAACACCGTATGTTCTTCCACTCAGAGAGAATGGTTCAATATTATTTTTATCGGGTATTTTTGGTAAAAAGGTCTTTAGATACATCGTTCCAGATTCATCTTCATAAGTTAAGCCTATCGATGGATCTCTCTCAGAACCGATTGCAACTCCTGGCACTGGATTGAAAGCCAGAGAGTCTTTTGCGCGAACAATATAACTTCCACCAGCATCCTCATCAAAATCTTCCACACCATCTGCATACCAACTTTGCTCTTTAACAAGTGATTCAAACTCAGCCTCACTGATTCTATCTGCGAAGTAATCTTTCACTTTATTTAAGAATTCAGTATCAGTGGATTCACCTTCCTCCCAATATTCATTAAGTATTTCCAAGGCATTGAATTTATTTAATCTGCGATACCAGAACTCAGGAACATATGCATGCGATGGGCCTGAGAAATTTTTTGCATCGACAAAAAATGTCCATGTCAGCTTCCCAGAATTTACATCCCTTGGATCATCTGTACCACCGGTTGTCCAATTTTCTCTGGTTTTACCGCCAATCATTGGCATAGCAATCCAACCGTGCCCAAAGAAAAGACCGCCATCATCTGCATGCTCTTCTTGATCCTCATCGAATGCGAATAGGTTGGGTGGATAAAGGAGTTTGTTTGCAATTTGAATGCCGCCTAAATACTCACACGAAACTCTCTTCTCATAAAATCCCCATCCAAATTGTGTGCTGTCTCCGCTGTAGAGATGGCTTTGTCCAGAAGCCATATATTTGGGATATTTAGATCGACCAACTTTATCATCTGAGAACAACCCGCCTTCAATGGATTGCAATGTAAAGTAGGGGTGCATTGCATGTGGCTGAATCCATTGACCCCAAACACCTGCTTGTGGAGGTGGTCTTGTATCAAGCTCATCCCAAATTCTCAAATATTGAGAAATGCCATAGATACCCAAATTGTTTGCGTTTTCATTTGTTCCTGCAGAGATATTTGTACCGAAGCTCATGGAATAATCATTGTCACATTCTGCTAAAACAGTCTCTCCGTTCGTTAATGTGACGCTTTGAGACTCTGAATAATCTGCTACTTTTTGCTCATCAGTCAACCCAGCATCCCATAACCATCTGGTTTCTTCTTCTCCATTCACCTCTTTGGTGAAGAAGCAATGTTTTGCATGATAAATGCCATCGATGTGTTCAGGATCATCAACGGGATCTATGAGAAAGTAATTTGGATCTGAACTGTCTTCAGCAACATTTGTTACATTCACAGTGATTGTTCTCGTGAATTCGTTTTGACCATCACTGACTATGATTGATAGTGAATATGAGATTTGATCAACCTCATAATCAGGAGCTGAGTTAAATGTAAGCAGACCATCAGAGCTAATTGAAAAATAAGATGCGTCGGATCCAGATAGAGCATACGTGAGACTATCTCCATCGGCATCACTTGCTGTGATGGTCCCTATGGATGTTTGGTTTTCTTCAATGCTCAATGTGGTTTTACCTGTGAGTATAGGCGTATGATTCGTGATACTTTCTGGATTAAAGCTCTGATTCACATCACCCAGTCTAATGACCCTGATAATGGGTGTATTATCGGGTACATATTGAGACTCAGAGAGAAGGTTTCCAGTTAAAGCATCATAAAAAACGAGATTCTGATTGATTGTGGTGAGCTCCACATTGTGTTGCAGTACTTTGAGTGCATCTTGAATGGTGATCTTCCCATCCCCATTGATATCAGCGGCTTTGATTTGATCGTCATCTAGAGTTCTCAAGTCAACCAAGGTTTGTAAGATATATAAAGCATCTTGAACGCTTATGGGCTTGGAAGTGGCGTCTTTGAATGAGGCTTCTAGAGTTGAAGCAGCAGATCGATCGGTTACATCTATATAAACTTGACCATATATATCACTGGCAAAAATTGTCTTAGTTCCATCGGATTCAGTCTGAGTGACCTCCACGCCTGCAATCGGTATTCCATTATATGTAAAATCAAGGGTGAAGGGGTGTGCTGAAGTCGCCACAATTAGGGCGAGTAAGCTTGAGCAAGATAGGGTCTTAATATTCACACTGTAAGGATAAAAGAATCCTATTTAAATTGAAATATTGAATGTGATTTATAGAAATTATTAGTTCCAATCATATATCAAAACTTGGCCAGCATAGTCATCTAAGTTGGGTAACCCAACTACCAGTGTTTTTCCATCATCACTCATAGAGAGATTAGTATTGTTATCCCTGCCTATGTCTAGATCAAGACCTCGCTTTATCCATTTCTCTCCACTCCAATCAAAAATGCTAACAATAGATTTTTGATCAGAATTCCTAGCAACAGATAGAGTATTACCATTGTTTGCAAAGGCTAGCGTTGAAAGTGCACCTGATAAAATATCATCACCCCTTTGATGCCAATCATTTCCATCCCAATCGTAGACTCTAGCGCCATTATTCAACTCACCAACTTTAGGTAAACTTAAGAAAGCAACACTGGCACCATCCTCACTTATTTTTACAGAAAAACCTCCGCCAAAAATACCACCGAACTCTTCATCCAATCTTTCACGCGGGCTTCTTAAAACCCATTTACTTAGGGTAGTCCAATTATCAATTTCAAGATTCTCGTCCCAATCGTAAACAAGCACTCTGCCACAACGGTGTCCTATATTTACACCGTATATATTTATGCTGCTTACTCCGCATAGCTCGTAGCTAACTCCATCAAGTTCAACACTGCTTAGGAGATAATTTGGTGCGCCAATAGCAATTGTTTTGCCGTCATTACTTAATGAAACTGATTCGCCTAAATTTTGGCCTGGTGACGGGAATGAACCACTAAAAAATGCCCGATCACCCCCCCGATGAGCAACTCCTAGGATTTCTGATTGTCTTAGGATCCAAGAGTTCTCGTTCCAATCATAAACCTCAACATGTCCTGAATCCATACAAGGCTCTAAGGTGTAGACAATACCGCCATTTTTCGTTCTTCGACATTCAATATTTATAGTTATGATATCTAGACCATTTGGAGAATAATTATCAAAATCACCATCTATTTTAGGATCACCAATGGCTAAAGTATTGCCATCTCCACTTAGTGAAACAGCGTGGCCCTCTGCATAATTAGTATCTCGAGTATTATCAATGTTTTCACTGGTATTTATTCTTGATCCTCCTCTTAGTGTCCAACTTGAACTATCCCAGTCATAGACCTCAACACCTCGACTGCCACTGGGTGAACCTGTTGCAAAGGTATTCCCATCATTACTGAGTGAAACAGAATGACCCCATTTAAATCTCGGCATGCTGCCTGTATTAATGTATTCTCCGTCAATACTTTCTCCTTTTTGCACCCATTTGCTTCCATCCCAATTGAAAACTCTGACTTGTCCAATATGATTATCACTGACATCTGGGCCGCAATCCCAACAATGAAGGGGCGCACCAATCGCAATAGTATTTCCGTCACTGCTAGCAGAAACAGAATAACCATTTCGGTCATTCCGCTCTTCAGCATCAATGGATAGACCTCGTTGCTTCCAATATGGTGGCGTGTAGCTTTGGTTGATGTCGCCCATAAAAATAGTTTTTATTTGGCGATTTTCATTCGGGTTCATGGTGATTTCAGATAAGGGATTTCCTGTTAACGCATCAAGAAAGATCAATGACTCTGGAAGTACTGATAATTCAACGGTGTGTTGAAGGATTTTTAGAGCATCTTGGATGGTGATCTTACCATCAGAGTTGATATCAGCTACTTTGAATTGGTCATCATTTAATTCTCTTAGTTCAACAATATGCTGAAGCACAAATAATGCATCTTGAATTGTGATTGGATCTTCACCCTTGTTGAAAGGCACCTGAGGTTCAAGTATGAAAGTATTAGCGGAAGTAGAAAGCGTTATCTTTCCAGTAAGATCAGATTGAAGAGTGGTTCGCGTTCCATCTGATTCAATTTGTATAACTGATAAACCAACTATGGGTTTATCATCAGGGCCATAAGTAAAGGATAATTTAGGTGGTGTTAAAAGAGGGTAGGGATCATCAGCATCTGGTGTTCCATCATTGTCATCGTCATCATCACATGCATTGCCATTTTCATCTCCATCTGTATTTATCTGCTCAGGATTTTTTGTGTTTGTACAATTATCACCATTATCCCCAATACCATCATCATCAGCATCTGACCATTCTGTGGGATCCGATGGAAATTTATCTGTATTATCACCGATTCCATCTGAGTCTGAGTCTGTTTGTTCCGAAGCATCTAACGGGAAATCATCCGATGTATCAGGCGTTCCATCATTGTCATCATCCTCATCGGCATTGTTACCAATGCCATCGTTGTCAGTATCTATAGTTTCTGATGAGTTTTTGGGGAAAGCATCATTTTTGTCTTCTACTCCATCCCCATCGCGATCAAGAAAAAGATCATCAGGTATTTCTGATTGTCCAAAGTCATTGCGACCCCAGCAATGCAATCCATAATCATCAAGGGCACAATTGTGGGTATTTCCAGTAGATATAGCTCTTGGATTTATAAGCCCTTCCGGAACATCGGTCTGCCCATTGTCATTAGAGCCCCAGCAATGAACTCCGTTATCATCAATGGCACAGGTATGACCCCCTCCAGTAGAAACGGCAAATGGATTTACAAGATCTGGCACATCGGTTTGTCCATTACTATTTAAGCCCCAGCACTGCAAACCATTTTCATCAATTACACAGGCATGTCGTCCACTGTTAGAAATCACACTCTGTGCTGAATAAGTTTGATGTGTATAAACAGTGAGTTGGAGACTCGGAACATCATTTACTCCAAAAAAATTGCTACCCCAACATTGAACCCTGGTATATTCTAGTGCGCAGGTACTATATAAGCCTGCAGACACTGCCAATGGGTCTGTAATGTTTTCAGGTACATCGAGTTCACCATTTGAATTACTTCCTCCCCAGCATTTTAGACCATTTTGAACGTTGTAATCGATGGCACAGCTGTGATAATTACCTACTGATATTACATCAGCGTCTTCGAAGTCAGGCGGATCTGTCTCTCCATTAATATATTTCCCCCAACATTTAATGTTGGGTGACAACCCGATTGCACAACTATGATCTTGACCAGCTGATACATATCTTGGATTAAGAAAATATGGTGCTTGAGCTTGTCCAGAGTAATTTGCACCCCAACAAATGACATTAAAACCATCAATTACACAGGTATGCTGTTCTCCTGCAGATATATCAAATTTTCTCAGACTAGCTGAAGCATCATTTGTTAGAACTATAATAATGATTAGTAAAACTGTATTGAGTAATGAGTAGGATCTCGACATTAAAAAATTATTTTTTAATTTGTGAAGTTTTCATTTTCAGCTTCAACGATCTTATAAAGTAATTTTTGAGTTGTAGGCAGAGTGATCTGACCGTTGGAGTTTGTGGTATAGACTGTAACGGTTCCATCGGATTCTGTTTGTGTGACCCTGACCCCAGCAATGCTATTGTCCCCAAAGCTAAAGCTCAGTGTGGTTGCATGGAGTGGTGTTGCCAGTAATAGAGCGAGTAGGAGAGAGGAGATTGAGTGGTGGGGTTTAATTTGCACTAGCTTTGTATCCTAAATCTTTTCCTATTTCTATATAATGCTCAAGACCATTTTCATGACTACCATTTTTGATCGCTTCTCTGGCTTCTTCATTATGAAGTAAATAATAGAATTCATTGAAATCAGGTTCACCCTTTACAGCAGGATCGATCCCATTTGGCCCTGTGCTTAATTTTCTATTTAGCTTTATGGTCACCACATCAACCTTTCCATTTATTACAACCTCTCCCCCAGATGATTCTCCTTCTTTTATAACTAGACTGGAGCCCATGTTTTGATGAACATTGCAATAATAGTATAAACTTTTTGGAGTTTCAGAATTGATTGTGATGATTGTTTTTCCACTTTGACTTGTATCAACATTATCTGTGTATTCGCTACCACCATTGTGCCTCCCATCTGAAGTCGTTGAGAATTTTAAGGGATGGTTCGTTGGATGATTGAATGTATATCTTGTTCCAATTTTTAGTTCTAAGGATTTCTTTTGTTCATCATCTATGACATAGACATTGCCAGACCCATTTTGATTTGCTGCAACAGTCACATTGACTGACTCACCAGGAGTAGCGGGTGGATCATAATCGTGATTAATATATGACCAAAGGAGTTCTTTGTCTTTTGTCATTCCAATGATTGGAGAAAAACCTGGAAATGGATACCATCTTGGATAATTTTCATTCAAATAGCTGATTTGATTTAATTGGTTTGTCTCAATAATCACTAGAAAATGTCCAGTCCCATCATTCACGAGCAATCTTCCATTACATAAATAATCTTCAGGAATTTGTGGCGAGCCTGCAGCCGCATACCAATTACAACCTTTATCCTCTGCATATATATCGGTATACCCGTCACCATTGAAATCATGAAAATGCATACTGTGAGTTCCTGGATTAAAAAGATTCCAATTGAAAAGTCTTTGCTCTGTTTCATCAACATAGACACCGTCATTGTTAGTTAGAAACTGCATAATTGAAAATCCATACTCATGGCTTCCATCAGCCCAAATTAAACTCGCAATGATGATATCCATGTCTCCATCATTATCATAATCGATAGGGTGAGAACGAACATCATGTGACAATCCAACTGATTCTTCCCATCCAACATGAACTGGTATATTTTTGAAGGTTTCTCTTTCAAAATATGGCAAAGGCAGGCCAACGACATCAACTATTTTAGATAAATCATTTGGATCATATTTAGCAATAACATTAGAGAGTTCAGGAATCTCATAGCTCAAAGCCAAGTCATTTGTGTCGGTATAGATAATATTCAGATAATTATTATCATAAAATGCTGAGGTACTCATTTGGCCGGGCACATCATTGTTTTCTACTCTTATTGCTTCGAATTGAAGAAGACCTTTATTTTTAAAGATTATTGGCTTGTAATTAAACTCGCCACCCCAGCTCTGGCAAATCACATCCTCATCACCATCTTGCTCATAGTCAAACTTATTAGATCCATGACAGCCGCTATTAATTGAGACTTCTGTGAATGTATCGTCAGCAGGATTGAATGCCCAACTTGTGGCATCGCCAGGGAGGCTATCTTTGATCTCTCCCTCATCGACACCTGGAAATAATATCTGATAACTCCCATCTTTATTTAAAAGAGCGTAAGGATGAGTTGACCCAGGAATTTTCTTCAACTTAAAATCGATGAGTTTTCTATCATTGTCATAGATCATTGCTGCAGCCCTACCATTTGCTGCATTTTCAAAGCCTTCCCAATTTGCATGAAATATATATGTTCTATCATTTAGTGCTAGATGCGTTCCGTATCCTATTCCACCACTTTGTAGATCATCGAATGTATATGTATCAAGTGTTGAGGTAAAAAGAGATGCTGGCATACTAAGCGTTTTATACCAGACCTCATCTATATTAACTTTTGTATCATACGGTTGATGTCTTGTATCAATTTTATTGATGACATCCAAATGTGAATCCCAATCTGCATATAGATAAAGGTTTTCCGTAATACTCCCCGGATCAAAGCTCTCATTCACATCACCCAGTCTAATCACAGTAATACTAGGAGTATCTCCTGGATTAAAAGTGGTCTCTGATAAGAGATTCCCT
>DMGO01000128.1:0-2707 GCA_003449795.1 Gammaproteobacteria bacterium
CGTTCTCCCAAAGCCTGCACCTATAACTTTCAAAGTCATGAAGATTATGATACCAGATGATTGAGTTATTGAGCTTGTTTGTCCATTTGAACAATCGATGATTGTAGTAACATGCAGCAGGCTTGCTAGTGGTGTTCTACTAGATAGCTTATTGTGTGAAAGTCATCCTAAGGTGAGTAAATGATCATGGACCATAAATACTCACCTTATTGGATAGATTAATTACTTGAATCTGTAATAAAAGTTTAAGGTTGTTTCAGGATTGCTGACTGCTGGTTTGAATGCCAATGCGTCGTTATCACTGTAACTATTGAACCCAGATCCATGGGTGCTCAAGGAGACTTCAAATCCCGGCTCCGTTCTTTTTGAGAACATATATACACCTTCTTCGTCATCTTCTTTTGTATTTTTGTAGATCATGTAGCCGACTGCATAAACTGCGATGAGTGCCAGTGCACTTCCCCCACTACCGTATCCACCACCGCTGTCACTACTTTCTGTATTTCCAGAAGCTTCGTCTGTGTGGTAACTTGCAAACGTCGGATTTGACATCAACAATAAACATACACAAATTGAACTAATTACTTTATTTAACTTATCCATAATTTTCTCCGATTCTGAACAAGTTGCACTTCCCAATTTGAGACATTTTCGAGTTACTCCTCAATTTGGATTTGAATGAGAGTCTTGAATTATTTTCAAGAATTAGTGTTCTATTGAAAATCCCTTTGAATGGTTTCTTCCCAAACCTTTTCTCTGAACAATTCACCATTGACCAATACCCATCTGTGAAATACTAGGTAAAAGTTTTCTTCATCGCTTTTAATCTCTACATTTTGATGAAAATCAAGGGTACGATCCTTTAGCTCATGAGAAATTTTATATTTTCCAACTACGGAAGTGAGCGCAGGATTCGAATCGGAGGTTCGATGTTCTATTTCCTCATGATAGCGTTCAATACCCCAAGGATATTTCGTAGCAAGGCCATTTCGAGCAACACCAAATGCTTCTCCGGTTTCAGGATCAATCTCAATTGAGTCGATAGCTGCGTATCCGGTAATATTTCCAGAGTCTAAGGATGCATAACCTGGAAGAATGGGATCATCCGATGGTTCTTTAAAATTAGGTGATTTTTTATCTTCGAACGGAATGACAGGAAATTCTACTTTTAATCCATGATCGCCACCTATCAATATTTTTGTCTCCATTGGAAAAGCTGTAGGCCAGAGCATTGGCCAGATGGCATTATTGACCGCAACACGAATTCGATGCCCTTTTTGAAAAACCCAAGAAGTAAAATGAAGATCAATGTTTAGGTTAAATTCCTCTCCGGGGACAATATCATCAGGATTACGCGCTGAATTCCTGTGTGTTCCATTAAAGGCTGCTGCAGCCACTTGTGTAACTTGTCCATCTGGCGCAATGTCAGAAATTCTTACAACCCAATTTGCTCTTTTTGCGGTTGCTGATACTCGAAGTCTAGCAATCGGTCTGCCTAAGATTTCGAACGGCGTATCTAAGACTTCACTATCATAAACTAGACTCAACTCATCCATAGGCTTTTGATCAGGCGGAATACTGCCCCACCACATTGTAGGACCGCCACCCTCGACTCCCGATGATGCTCTGTACTCTAGATGATGTCTATCTTCTGTCCCAGGATTCTTAGCTAAGCTGTGATCTGAATGTGCATGCCAAATATGATTTTCTATTCTCTTTAAAGGCCAATCATCCTCCCATCTCCAAAATCCATCAATTTCTTTAAGCGAAGAATCAGGAGGGTGGTAATTTCTCACGAAAACAGCAAATTTTGGCTCTTCTAGAATCCCAGTGTGAATTTCTTTTAGCCAATGATCGAACCAGCGTACCGCCTCATATCTCCATTCCACTTGTGGCTCTGGCCAGGCATTATGAGGAAAATAGTGATCCCAGGGACCAATCATGGCTTTAACAGGAGCTTCAACATTCTCTAGCATTCGAAGCAAGCTATTTCGATAGCCGTCATACCATCCACCGATATGATAGCCGGGTATCTTTATTTTATGATATTGACCCTTGGCTGATGCTCGATCCCAAAATGCTCCATCACGTTGTTGCCGCATATATGTAAAAACACTTGGCTTAACATCAAAACGCTTCTCAATCCACTCATCATCCATTTTAAATTCTGGCGCCCCGGGTATGCTGTTATCAAGATCATGTCTCATCATCCAAGAGTCTCCTGCGACCATGATTCCATCCATATAGTGAACATCTTCTTGATAAAGATAATCTGTAGCCATGACAGAGATAAATGCCTTCAGAGCAGGGGGATTTCGCATTGCCATTTGTATCGAATTGAATCCTCCCCATGAGATACCAAACATGCCAATTTTTCCGGTTGACCAATCTTGTTTAGAAAGCCATTCAATTACTTCCTCACCGTCATCTAATTCGATATCAGAATATTCATGTGGAACAGTTATTCCCTCACTATTTCCTGTTCCTCTAATATCAACTCGAGCCACAATATAGCCATTCTCAAGAAAATAAGAATACAAGGCATAGTTCCTAGCCTTTGATTCATCTTTTCGATATGGGAGGTATTCAAGTAATATTGGGAATTTTTTTTCATCAATTACATCATTGGGCCAGTAGAGATCTGCTGCCAATCTGACACCATCTGACATAGTTATCCAAGTTGTAGTTATTTTAAATTTCTGTGGAT
>DMGO01000082.1:0-3552 GCA_003449795.1 Gammaproteobacteria bacterium
TTCATCTTTGAATCCTTTTCTGCTCCCTCTGGCAGTATAAATTCCAGGCCTCAGGGAAACTATCTTTTGTTGAAACGTCCCCATTTGATCCACTTTAAATATAGTGACCTCAGTGAGTTGATCAGATTCAAAAATCACATCTATCGGTATGAGTGCTATCCGAATCAATGAATCCAGTTTTTGAATTGATTGTTCCAACTTCGGTCCAATCCGCTCGATTGATTTTGCAGTCTCCAATAGGGCTTGAGCTTGACCCAAAACTTTATTGTCATTATAAGCATCGCTTCTGGCAATGATCGAAGTCATTTCTGCATCCAATAACATTCTTGATTCGACCCTATTGAGACTCTCTTTGACTTCTTCAAGATTGGGGTCAATGACCAGAATTTCTTCGTAAAAACCCTTTGCTTGATTCCATTCTTCATTAACTTCTGCAATCAATCCCTTGTACTTAAGCGATTTTGTTAGACTTGCAATTCTCTTTAAATTGAGTTCATCGAGCGCCTGTAGAGCTTCTTTTGAGTTTGGACGTATCGAAAGAGCTTGCTCAAATAAAATCTTGGCATCATCAAAAGATTCATCATTTAATGATCGATATCCTTTTGATAATGACTCCTGAAACAGGTTGTCTGCATATGATTTCTTTGCTTGATTCAGTCCATTGATTGCAGGCTCCCAATTGGGGTCAATCGATAAGGCATCTTGAAATAATTCAATTGCAAGCTTGTAACTTCCTAGTTCGAATTCAGTTTTACCTCTTTGAGTTCTTGCCAACACCTGATCAAGCTTCAGTGCCCTATCCAAGCCTTGTTTCGCGTCAAGGTTGTTGCCATCAATTGCCAACGCAATTTCAAAACTTGCAATCGCATCATCTTTGTTGCCATTAAGGATTGATGTCTGTCCTGATTCAAGCGCATTTTTTAATACATCAGGAATTGAGATCTCCATATCTGAGAGCAATTGCAATGCCTCTCGATATCGTTCTGCTGAGACATCATACTGCTGCTGAATGAATGCTGAATCACCCTCTTGCTGCATAATGAGCACATCCTCCCATTTTCCCATTCCCCAAAAAAGAATGCCTTGAAGCTTAAGTGACTCGATCTTAATCAATAATTCAGAAAGCAATGCTTCCGCAATTGGCTTTTGTGCCAATATCTCTTGGTTCAGAATGAGGATTGTTTCTTCTTCGATCGTTTGAATGGGTAGATCCTCTTTATCCTCTTGTACAAGCAATGGGAGAAAAAAAATGACGATAACCAACAACAAGCTAAGACCAACTAGAATTCCACCTCCTTTTCGAATACTGATTGAGTTTGAGCGTTCTTTCTCTAATTTTTGTTGGTATAGCGTCTTTTCTTCAGGTTGAACTGATGTGTCAGTGTTCTTTTGATCAACAGACTCATTCATGAGCTTTAATTATTCGGTTTCAGCCTGAGGTATGGTAAAACCAGTCTCATCAATATAGATCTCCTTGAGGAGCCTTCTCCATTCTTGGAATTTTTCTTCGGCAGTGCCAGTGAGACGAATTGTTTGTCCTTCCAATTCGATCACAAACGGTTGCACTTGAGCATCAAAATCAGCGCCTGATTCTTTTAATGATTCCTGATATATTTTCGCTTCAGAAGCTGTAGCAAAACCGCTTCTTAACCCTTCAATGCCTCCATAAATAGCCATTTGTCTCATGGTGCTGCTTGCTCTACTGTCTCCATCTGTCGCCAAAGCACCTGCTAATGCAACTGCGCCCAATATTTTTCTTGTTCTTGCAGATCTTTGAAGCTCTTCATATGTGATCATGTCTTCTCTTGAGAGTTTTCTCCAATCCTCATAAGGTTGAGAGAGGTTTTCATAAAGTTGTCCATAGTATTCATTGAGTGTATCTAGCAACAAAAACTCTCTTTCTTGCACCTCAAGAATTCTTTGCATAATTTCATCATCCTCAGATGGGAGGCGTTCAAGCGAATAGATATTCTTCTTGCTCTTAGAAATATATTCATCATAGACAGGTATCAACTCAGAAGCGAAGCGTATTTCACCAGTTTGTGATAAGCGGATGAGATCTTCTCTGTTTTTAGCTTGTTTGATTTGAAGAAGATCATTCGCAATCTTATTGAAAATATTTTGATAAGGATCCTGCGTCAAATCTCTTCGTTTGCTGTAAGAGCTCTTTGCGATATTTGACTTGTATGTTCTATTAACCCATTGTGCGCCAACAATATCCCATACGCCTATCTTCAGTTCCACATCAAGTCCGTCAGATTTCTCAATTCTTCCAACAATAATAAGATCTATCGCTTTTGATCTTTCAGGAAGCACCCAAACACCGCCCCAGTGACCAGTGCTCTCTAATGTCTTTTTCAGGTGGTATGGCATGTATCTTGCCTCGGCTTTCCTGATTTCAGGAAAAATCATTGGATCTTCCTTCTCTGGTAAGTTTGGATCAAACAGCATGATTCCGATATCAAGCAATTCTTCAAAAGGTATTTCAGTTTGAGCAATATCAAGTTGTACCTTTTCGTACTTTATTGTTTTTGCTTCTGAATGATAGATTCCAGAGAAAAATAACAGGGTGAAGGCTAAGAGCGTTCTAGAACATAATTGAATTGACCTAATCACTTCTTAATTCCCATATGCTTTCTATACTCTTCCCATAGTGCCTCTCTAATCAATGGGTCGTCTTCTTGAATGGCTGCCTCTCTTATTTGTCTAGCAATCACATCCTCGCCTGTTCCATCCATAGGTATGTCATCGGGGATTCGCTCTTTCTCCTTGTCAGCTTGAGATTGAGATGAATCATCACCTGAATCAGACTCTGACTGACTGTCCTGTGCTTCACCTTCTTGGCCTTGTGATGCATCCGCTTCAGAGCCCATTGCACCATCCATTCCACCTTCTAGTGCACCTTCACTGATTGCGGCTGCGTCAGCAGATTCTTGTCCAGTCATGCCATCTCCACGATCAGCTGAAGCAATAACTACTCTTTCAGAAGCGATATCTTTGTCAAAATCTCCCAATGAGTCCTCGAATATTGAGGATGCAGATCTTTGTGAGCCGCCCATGGCTCCTGTATTTTGAGATGATTGACCAGAAGAAGTGCTCATGCTCCCTTGGCCCATCTCACCCGAATCACTTCCTGCTGGCTGAGAGCTACTGGATGTTTGGCCTTGGCTAGCCTGACTCCCTTGTGATCCCTGTTGCGGTGAACCACTTTGTGGTGAGCTCGATGAAGAAGATTGCGATCCTGAAGACGGCATTGTTGGGCTCGGTGAGGGCATGCTCACTGAAGGTGAACTGGGCGACTGAGAAGACGGGCTCTGTGGCCCTCCTCCCATTTGTTGTGTTTCACATCCCAGAAGAAACAAAACACTCAGAATAATCGGTAGGTTTTTTATTTCTGACATCTTTTTCTCATATTTGTGCAAGTTCAATAGAACTGATATCTATTTATATATCTTACTACTTAATTATTATTACTTAATTATTTCGTCGCAATAAGAATAACAACTCCTTCATTTATTCTTAATTTGATACGATTTGGTTTTAGAGAAAAAA
>DMGO01000119.1:0-8418 GCA_003449795.1 Gammaproteobacteria bacterium
CTATGATGCAATGATGGCAAAAGGTGGCATATATCCAAAAAATTTATGTATGGATGAACCTCCATTTACTGAAGAAGATCAGGTTGAGCTGGTTAAGCACCAGGTTAATAAGATGGTAAAACTTGGTATATATACCGCTCCTAAAAATTGGGAGCCATATAAAATCAAGGAGTCCGTCGCAGAGCGAATTAAGAAAACTGAAGCTGAGTCATAGAAAATGATTTGGCGTTTTTTTATCAATCCAATCATGATCTTTATTTTAAGATCGCCCTTCCATTTCTTTGTGAGTCATAGTGTTTTGGTTCTATATGTCACTGGTGCGAAAACAGGGAAAAAATACTTCATCCCGGTAAGTTTCTTTGAGCACCATAAAGGGTTACTGACATGCGTCACCGATAAACCAAATATTTGGTGGAGAAACCTAACCAGTATTGATGAAATAGAAATTCTATTTAAAGGCAAAGAAATCCAATCAAAAATTAATGCTGAGCCTGATGATTTTGATTATATCTATCCAAAGCTTCATGCCCTTTTTGAGCACAGTCGTATCGATGGTTTTTTTGGAGGTGTTGGCTATAAGAATGGAAAGCCCATTGAGAAAGATGTGATAGAGGCAACAAAAAGAATGGTCTTAATAGAGCTAGATTTCACTGAATCTTAAATCTACCGCCTCTTTTCTTGGAACATTGTCTTGATCAAGCTCATGAGGATGCACAAACCTATTTCCAACTTTTATTGGGTTCCTTGAAAAGGAAAGCTCAATTGCTTTAGGATCGCCCTCATCATCTAAACGATTATTATTTGGATGAATGTGAATAAGCTCGAGTTTTATTTCGGTTAAAAATTTTTCAATTTTCTCTTTGTTTTTTGAGACTAAATGGAATTCAATTACCAACCCTGACAAACGATCACTGCATGCAACGATCTCGTCTAGAATTTGGTACTCATATCCCTCAATATCAACTTTTAGAAATATTGGAGCATCATCAAGTCTTTCCATGGCCTGATTCAAATTCGTATCACAGCCTGGTGCGGTGCCAATTTTTTCCAAGAATAAAGTGGCATGACTTTTAAAAAATTCTTTGAACTCCAAATATAGTTTTATGGCTTTAAAAGGAGCGGTGAACCTGCCTATAAGGATTGATAAAAGTCTTTTGAAAAAATGCTTAATCCAGTAACTGTTCGCTATAGAGTAATCATAGGCATGTACCTTCACTCTCTTCTTCTCTATAAAATCCTCCTCAAAGCTCCAATTTCTTCCGATCCCTAGAGCGAGAAGTGAGGATGATTCTTGAATAGATTTTGGATCAACAAGATAACCGCCATCGTGATCGCCCCCTAGCCTGATCAGTTCAAATGTACCAGCTGGTTTAAATCTTTTTGGTAGCATTTATTTTTTTGACTTTTCTGTATAGATTCCAGATTTAATAAGCTTCTTGATTGAATCATTGAAGACATTTCCTGCATCGTCATGATTCATAGGCGGAAGATTGCTTGGCCATATAGGCCTGTCATAGAGCTTCTTAAAAATTTCAGTTTTAAGATATGGAATCCAGTTTTGAAATCTTGCGTTTTGTCGGTAGTGTCTCAAAGCTTCGATGTTTATCTCACTGGCAGTGTACGCATCACCAACAGTATCTGTTTGAGAAAGTATTGTTCCTTTGTAATCAATTATCGAAGACCTACCACCCAAGGCACCATCAATTATTGTTGGATCGCCGCCACTTTCCGATGGCATTATCAATGATCCTGTATTTGGCGCTATCATATAAGCAGTGTTGTCTATCGCTCTTGATCGATTTTGAACCTCAAAAATTTCTCTCGACACCCAAGGCTCAGGCAAAGATGCACGGTAAAGAATTTCTGCACCATTCAAAGCGAATGCTCTGAATGACTCTGGAAAAGAACCCTCAACTCCAACAGTGCCTGCAATATTTCCTATTGGTGTTTTTGCAACTGGGAAAAAAGCTTCGATTGAGTCGCCATGCTGCTCAACCCATTGGTCATAAACATCGTGAGGCGTTGTTGAGTGTTCAACGAATACAACAATGTTCTTATGATGCTTGTATATGACATCGCCGTTTTCATCAATAATAAATATTGTATTGAAAAATCTATCTTTATATTCCGGAAGCTTCTCCTTGAGTTGGCCAATGATATAGGTGCCTTTCTCTTTTGCTAGCTTGCTTAGAAAGTCTGTTTCAGGGCCAGGGATTTCTGCTGCCATTGTTTTTGCATATTCTGCCTGATTCATATCCAATATCTCATCCACAAAACCTTGAATTGCGCCTTCTCCTAATGCAATTAATCGAACAGGTAATTCCAGTGAGCACATATGTGTCACCATCTCAATCATATTCCCAATATGATCAAGATTAACCTGAACCTCATTCCTGGTTTTTACATGCTTTACCTTGGTTTGTAAGGCTACTGCTAAATATGGATCAATCATTAGTATTTCCTAGATGTAGTCTTTTAGGTCTATGTTTTCTTCATTTGGAATTACAGGCTTAACTAAATCATCCGCATAATCCATATCTTTGGTTGCATCAATACCTATTCTGGCTGATGTGCCATCAGGAAGTGCTGCTCTATCAACTTCCCACGTTACAAAATTGGGAAAAGTATATAACTTCTCAGCTCTACCCATTCTCGTCCATGTAGCCCACTCAACATCATCCATATCATTAGGGTCGACGTCATCATCTACAATGATGATTCGTTTTGCCATCCAGGCAAGATTAAAAAAGCCCATGTTCATTTCAAAGAGTTCTTTTATCATTTGCCCAGGTTCATCATCATTTTTCTTTTTGATGGCAATAGCCAGATGCATCAATGGACCAATTTTTGTATCAAAATGAACAGCTATGTCTGTCACATTTGGGTAACTTTGTCTGATTTTTTGCTCTAGTCCTTTTGAGATACCGTAGACAGTAAGATAGCCAAGATTGTTGTGCTCCTTTGCTCTGCCTGCCATCAATGTATAAAACATTGCGTCATTTCTTTGAAGAATGCTTGTTACTTTACACATTGGGGCATGCTCGGTGCCATATTGAGCACCAAACTCACCTAGAGTGTTCTCAACCATATTATCGAGATCAACAATGGTCTCAAATGCCATCTCACAATCAGCAGGAATCGGAAGACCGGAATCAGGTCCGGTTATAACTTCAATGGCCTCACCATTAATCCCGCCAGCAACATCTAACTCTGAGATCTCATCAGGAGATTTAGAAGCTGCGGCCATGAGTAAAGCTGGTGGTGCCCCCAGCACCATAGCGACTCTCATCTCTTTATTGTTTTCTTTATGCCATGCATATGCTTTTCTAAGATCGCTCAAACCACTTGCATTGATTAATAAATTTTCCTTGTCAATGATTAAACATCTGTAAAATCCAACATTAATTTCACCGTTCGGCTTTTTAAATATTCCAACAGCAGCTGTTAAAAAAGGCCCAGTATCAAGCTCAAAAAAAGTTGGGGCAGGAAGCTTGGTTAAATCAATGTCATTTCCTTTTAGCACTCTCTCAGTAACATGGCCTGCTTCTATGGTTTTGTATGGTATTGGATTCGCAATACCTGACATGACCTTTTGTCCAGCTTGTTCATAGGTGAAGTCTTCACTACCGTCTTCATTAAAGATGAGTCCATAACGCCCCATCGAAGTGAATAAACCGCCCACTGCTTTATATTTTGAATTCTCTACATTTTCAAAAATAAAAGCCCTTGACTCATCTTCTAGAGTCTTCATTAGTGCTGCCATTTCATATTTTGGGTTGACTGATTTTTTAACTTTAACCAGCTTCCCCTGAGAATCGAGTAATTCTATGACTTGTCTAAAGGATCTATACATATTTGAAAATAAATTTTTAACTACATTAGCATTCGATTTACAAATAATCTAATCACTTCGACTGTTTAATATAAGGCCAATAATTGATATTCTTATTGATAGTCATATAAAGGAGGGGAAATGAAAACAAAAGCAGCAATTGCAGTTAAAGCCGGTGAAGATCTTGTCATTGAAGAATTGGATTTAGATGGCCCAGGTGATAATGAAGTATTGGTAGAGATCAAAGCAACTGGTGTTTGTCACACAGATGCATTTACATTATCTGGCGATGATCCAGAAGGTATCTTTCCTTCAGTGCTAGGCCATGAAGGCGCTGGTATAGTAATGGAGGTAGGCAAAAATGTGGCTTCTGTAAAGCCTGGAGATCATGTTATACCTCTATATACACCTGAATGCAGAGACTGTAATTTTTGTTTGAACCCAAAAACAAACCTTTGCCAATCAATTAGAGAAACACAAGGTCAGGGTCTGATGCCGGATGGAACGTCAAGATTTTCTCTGAATGGTGACCCTATATACCACTATATGGGTTGCTCTACATTCTCAAATTATTCAGTCATGCCTGAGATTGCAGTTGCGAAGGTGAGACAAGACGCACCGTTTGACAAAATTTGCTACATAGGTTGCGGTGTAACAACAGGCATCGGTGCTGTGGTTTATGATGCAAAAGTTGAGCCGGGCTCTAATGTCGTAGTATTTGGATTAGGTGGTATTGGCCTGAATGTTATCCAAGGAGCAAAAATGGTTGGTGCAAATAAAATAGTTGGAATCGATATTAACGAATCAAAAGTACCTTTAGCGACAAAATTTGGAATGACTGACTTTATAAACCCAGCAAAAATAGATGATGTAGTCGAAGCTATAATTGATCTCACAGGTGGTGGTGCCGATTATTCATTTGAGTGCATTGGTAATGTGGACACAATGAGACAAGCTCTTGAGTGTTGTCATAAAGGATGGGGTGAATCTGTAATCATTGGTGTTGCGGGTGCAGGTCAGGAAATATCGACTAGACCATTTCAATTAGTGACTGGACGAGTATGGAGAGGGTCTGCTTTTGGTGGAGCAAGAGGTCGAACAGATGTGCCAAAAATTGTTGATTGGTATATGGATGGAAAGATTAATATAGATGATATGATCACACATAAAATGCCCCTTGAAGAGATTAATGAAGCATTTCATCTAATGCATAAAGGTGAGTCAATAAGATCAGTCGTATTATATTAATATTATGTCCTGATATTATTACCATATATATCAGTTATTTATAATTATAATTCTTGGATATAATCATATAGCATACATAGATTACGTATATAAAAGATCAGATATTCTGTTATATCTTCCAGGGACAATCAGAGGACATTTGTTATTAATTTCATCCTGTACGCAGTGAAGTGAATCCCTTAGTTTATTGATTTGTTCATGCTCAAGTTTTCCATCACTATGAGGAATATAACTTTCCCTAATACCTAGTAACTGGTAATAGTGCTTTCTTGGTATTGCAACTTGATCACAAATATTTGCAAAGCTTTTTCTTATAGCTTCTGGGTATAGATTCCAATCAAAAGATGAGGAAATCTTTATAAAGGATTTTCTTAGGTTTGTTATCGGTTTCATAGTTACTGGGTTGTAAAAAATATAGTCGTTATTAAATGATTCAGTTTCTGAATTTAGATACTCATTTGTATGGTCTAAAATTGATTGTATGTCATCTGTAATTGGCACTATCTGAATGAAGCTTTTTCTTCTATTAATATTTATATGACTATTTTCAGTAATTTGATCCTTTTTTAAATTTAATATGTCAGTCTTTTTTAACCCTGTGATGGTCATCAAATAAATAATATTCCTCGTAATTGGGTTTAAACTGTATTCGCTCATAGGGTCGCATAGATTATATAGATATTCTGAATACTCACTCTCTAGATCTAACTGTTTTTTTGATGTTTTTTGATTGCCTATGAAAAGTGAATCTTTCAATTCACTTACAGGATTATTTTGTAAATGATAAAAACCAGTTGCTGTTGCATATTTGAATATTTTAGATAATAGCATCAATGCATTCTTAGCTGCTGCTGGTGTGTGCTTATTGTTCCTAAACCATGATTCTAATTTCTCTACAGTAATATTTTCGATATTGTCTTCATGAAATGCCTTAAGTTTTGTTGCAATCAAGTATTTAGAATTGTGGTCAGAGTGTTGATCAGAATGTTCGCCTGATAATTTTTTACTGGAGATATATTCATTTGCAAGATCAATAAACTTTATAGAACCATAAAATTGGTCTCTTTTAGTTTTTTTTAGAAGGTTAGGATCAATGCCTTTATTTAAGAGATCAATTGATTGAATATGTAAATCAATTGCCACTGGGAATGGGAGTTTATTTTTTGAACCATGAGTTATAGTTCTAGGTTTGCCACCGCCTTTAATTCGTGCGTAGGTTACAAAACTTATCCTACCTGAAGGGTTTACCTTAATTCTAAAACCTTTGCAATCCTCAATTGATATAAAATAGGCCTTATCCTTAATCTTTATTGCATCAAGGAACTCTGGAGTAACCTTATTACTTTTTATTATCATATAGCATACATATTGATATTTATATACTTCATTATATCTATATATACGATGTTATAGTATTAGAACAGATTTACAAAATATTATGTTCTATAAGAAATGATCTCCGCCATTTGGGCTAATCGTTTGTCCTACAAAATGATCGCCATCGTCTGAAGCTAAAAACACATATGCTGGCACTATTTCCTCTATGTTTGCAATTGTTCCTTTAGGTATGGACGCTTTGATGCCATCTAGAATCTCAGTCGGTACTTCTGACAGCATCCTTGTCATTGTAGCGCCCGGTGCTACACAGTTTGCTCTTATATTCATTTTTCCAATTTCAAGAGAGAGTGATCTGGTAAATGATATGATTGCACCTTTGGCTGCTGTGTAATGTGAAAAACCTGGACTGCCTTTGTATGCTAATTGCGATGCTGTATTAATTATTCTGCCATATTCTTGTTCATACATTACCTTCAAACATTCTCTTGTCGCATAGAAGGTTCCATTAAGATGGATTGAAATTAATTCATCCCACATCTCATCTGTCATTTCATGTATTGGGGCACTGGTAGCGATACCAGCATTATTAACAAGGATATCAATTCTCTTATATTGATCAGTTACAGATTGAACCATTTTTGAAACTTCTGCTGAATTAGAAACGTCTGCTTTTAAAATAGTCGATGAATCTGAATATTTAGAAATCTCGCTTAAAACACTTTGTGCGTTTTCTTCTTCCTCTTCATTTGGATAGTTTATAACTACCTTGGCGCCTTCTTTTGCAAATGCAGCTGCTATTCCTGCCCCGATTCCTGTCGAGGCTCCTGTAATTAATGCAACTTTACTTTCTAATTTAATGGATGGTCCTTAATCTAATTTCATTTAATATGATTACAGATCATAATATCGTTTTAAATCATTTTTATGTCCAGGACAAAAACATTATCGTCAGACTTCTATCACTCGTCATCTGTTTTCAATCAGGAGACCGAAAGCATATTTAAAAACGAGTGGCTCTGGGTCGGAAGATCAGATCAATTAACAACCTCTGGATCATATATAACCACTGATTTAATCAACTATCCAATTATCGTCGTCAGAGATAACTCGAGTAATCTAAAGGCTTTCCATAATGTCTGCAGGCATAGAGCGGCCAAAGTGATTTCAAATAAAGAGGGTGTCTGCAAGCACATGATATGCCCCTATCATGGTTGGAAGTATGATCTCAGTGGAAAGTTAATGGACACACCAAAATTTTATGCGAATGATGATTTTGAAGAAGACAGACATTCTCTCTTTGAAATATCGGTAGCCGAACGTTTTGGCCTAATTTTTATAAACCTTAATAAGGAATCCAAACCTCTAGATAAATGGTTTGGTGGCTTTGAAAAAATTGTTAGTAATTATTTTACTGAAAACTTGATTCTCCATAATGAGCTCAGGTTTGATGTTCATGCAAACTGGAAAACATATGTTGATAATTATCAAGAAGGTTATCACATCCCCCTGGTCCATCCTCAGCTCAATCGTGATGTAGTTTGGCAAGAATATAAGTTAGAGAATATGAATGAATATAGTGTTCACTCTGTGCCAGATCGAGCAAATAGCAATCAACCTGGAAGCTTTGGTTGGCACTTTCCAAATTTTATTTTCAATATCTATGGAAGAGGCATTGTTTTCCAAAGAATTGAGCCTCTCAAACCCAAATGGTGTAAGGTCGTCTATAATCTATTTCGCCCATCTGATGTCGACGCGGAGGATTTTGAAAATAATGAGGGAAAATATCAATTAGAGGTCAGCCTGGAAGATCAAAAGCTGATTCCAGAAATACAGCAAAATCTTCAAGCAGGTATATATAATGAAGGACCGCTAAGTAAAAAATATGAAACAGGGGTCGCGTATTTTCATGACCTCTATTTAACAAAACTTAATTTGGAGAATAAGAAATGATACTAGTCACAGGCGCTACAGGGAAGACTGGCTCTGCTACAGCAAAATCT
>DMGO01000002.1:0-2554 GCA_003449795.1 Gammaproteobacteria bacterium
TTCAATAGTAAGCTCAAAAATAATCAGGTAGATTCATTTGGAAGACTGCATCGTCCTCTCCCCATTGAAGAAGGACCCTTCTACTCAGTTAGAATGAGTGGTTGGAGCCTTTGTTCATTTGCTGGATTAGGGGTAAATGAAAATTTTGAGGTCATTAGATCTTCTGGAGAACCCATTAAGAATCTTTATGCAATTGGCGAGGTCATCGGGTTTGGGGCAACTTCAGGAAATGCTTACGTCAATGGAATGGGAGTCACACCTGCGCTGACATATGGACGTCTTCTCGGTCAGAGAATCTAAGCTTCTTTAGAATAACTTTCTAGATACTCTTTTGTAGCCCATGCGCTGTAAAAGACTATCGAAAATACAATGGTACTGGCCATCAATCTCAAATCAAAAGGAATTGCCAAAAGGTATGTCTGAGAAAGTGAGCTGCCATCGTGTCCATTTAGATAAACACCGAAGTTAACGACAATATGCCAAATTATTACACTGCCAACAGAGTATTTTATTAAAGAAAGCAATGAGCCCTTTGACTGATAATTAGAGATCAAAGCAATCATTACCAAGGAAGCATATACGAAATACATTGTTTGTCCGTAGAAGCCTAAGAAAATATCAGTAATTAAAAGTATGCCAATAGGCATTAGAACTTGGATTGAACGTTTCTGAGTCACATAAGGCATAAAAAGTGCCAAAGCTAAAATAGGTGTCCAGTTAGCCGGTAAGAAAAATCTAGCGGCAATAACACATGCCAGAACAAAAATGAGTGGTTTAAGTACCTGATATCTTTTCATAAATAAGTTCCTGATTAGGTTTGTAAAATTATAACAAAGCATTCAAAAAATGGTTCATATTTTATTCTGAATAAACCATTTTAAAATGTTCAACAATGACTGGCATGTCATCGGTGCAAGCTCTGCCATATGGCTTTAGAATATTGTTCCAGTAATCACGATGAAGTGGTATCCATACATCAGGATCTCTAACAGGTGGACCATCGATCTTTGTGACTTCATAATCGATTTCTCCAAATGTTGTTTCCTCAATTTCAGTTATTTGAACCACAATTTCAGGCTTACCATCATAAGATAAAAGAATTATCGGTTGGCCAGTATGACTATTAGGAATATTTTCACTCTCCATTAACCAAGGCAATGAAAATGTGCCTACTTTTTCGCCTTCTTTAATAAAATCAATGATCAACCCGGTTGTTTCTTCATCAATTCCAATTGATCGCATCTGATGGTCTACTGCGAGCTCAGGATATGATTCTATAACTTGATCCCAATAATCATCAATGGGTCCCATTTCTGGGTTACTTTCAGCACCACTACCAAGGATTGCATTTATTCTTTTCATAAATCTTAAAAATGACTTTCTATTGCATGATAGAATTTTGACATATTGAGAGAAAACAGTTCAATGATAATTTACCAAAAAATATGAAATTCAGATTAGCAATTGCCAGCTCATTGATGCTTATTGCAGTGTCATTAAACATAGGTGCACAAATTGATCCCAATCAAGCAATATCCGAATTATCTAATCTGCAGGAATCACTCAATCAATCTGATATCAATGAACGCACAATCAAGGAGACTCGAGAGAAAGCAATTGAAATCAGAACAAATGCATTAAGCTGTGTAGATCAGATTGAACCTCAAGTTGAAACACTCAAGTTAGAAGTTGAAGCATTGGAGCAAATTAGTCCTGATGTTGATATTCAGATTTACGAAAGACTTTCAGAGGCGAGAAGCAGACTAACTGCTGAAGATGCAAAACTAAAGAACTGTTCTTTAACTGTTGTGCGCTCAACAAGAATCATTGATCTTTCAAATAAATTACTAAATGAACTGACTACAGAGCTTCTGAGTGAAAAGAATGAAGATATTTTTGAAGCGATTGGTTCTCTACCCAATCAGTTAAAACAGCTACCAGATCTTTTCTTCAATGATAAGGCTATCCAGAGGGTTACAAATGAAACCTTATTTCTTTTAATACTGTTTTTAATACTTGGCTTTAGTTTTGGTTACTTCTTTGGTGATCAGATTAAGAAAATACAATACTCGGATCCATTCTTGTCAATCGATCGATCGATCATTCTAAAACTAAGAGCTTTGTTTAAGCCTTTTGGGAGAGTGCAATCCCCTATTCTTTTTGGTTCGCTTGGGATATCTGCTGCCATTTCATTGTCCCTATCGATATCGCCCTCAGATTCATGGATTATCCGCTTAGGTCTTAGCCCATTCCTCGCATCTGTTCTCTATCTTTTGATTAATTGGATTACTGGACCCTTTTCACCAGCGAATATTGATCAGAATATAGTCTCAGAGCCAGCGAAAAATCTGAAACAAAAACTTAATTTTTTCACACTCATAGTGGTCATCACTTATATCGTCTTTGGTCCAGATTGGCTATCTAGCGAAGTGGCAAGTGATCAATCATTAATGAGAATTGCGCTTGTCTCATTGATGATTTTTGCACTCATACCTGTTCTCAATAGCTCAACAAGTCTATTTATGGAAGAAGGTCAGTATGGAGTGATTAGATT
>DMGO01000046.1:0-2889 GCA_003449795.1 Gammaproteobacteria bacterium
ATTCCCACTCCATAGTTACTCATATATTACCCCAGTATTTATATGGGATACAGGGTATCAAAATTTAGTTTGTAGTAACTTTGCAGTGCTTAGGTGTGGCATCTTATATCTACAGCTTTTTCTCGAGATCCACATCAATATAGAAGTAAACTATTTTTTGCTTCAACTCTGAACTCTTCCTCCATTCCTTTATCCATTCAATGTTATATTTTCCTTTTAGCTGGTATTTCTTTTCGGCTTTTTGCTTCCCTGTGGGTTTATATATAGTATTTTCGAGTGCCTTTGATTGAGATTTATTATCAAAAGATGAGCGAAAATATTTATATATTCCATCATTTTTACCAACAGCCTCAAAGAATGATTTACCCTGGTATTCCTCGTCAACTAAAGTAATTTGAGTAGCTTTTCTAAAACCATTAGAACTTAACTCCTCACAAAATTTAATGTCTTCAACAATCTTAAACATCTGCTCAGGTGTTTGTCCCTTTCTTGGAAATTTCAATTCAATAGCCCATAAGAAATCTTTTTCTCCTTTTGGCAAATCTTTATAAACAATGACATCAATCTCTTTCTTAGTAAAAATATCTTTATTCTTATTGAGAATTTCGACATTCCTTTCAAATTCAACTTTAAGTTTTGGAAATTCTCTCCTTAAAAAGATTCCAAATTCAAATTGAAATGAAAACTCATTGTATAAATTTAAATTATTCTTCCTAATAAAATCAAAAAATCCTTCAATAATTTTTTCAGTTGTTTCTAATGTATCTATTCTGTTTTCAGGCATAATCAATACACCTTATCTCAAATAATTCCTCTTCAATAATCTCATTGTTTAACTTGAATCCAATAAGTCCCTGCATGCCTCCGCCACAATAGTTAAGCGCTGAAATGAATTCATGTTGAGACTGCTCATCGAACTTAATTTCTGCAAGGTATTCAATGCGATATAAATTATTTTCTTTTTCAGAAATAATCTTTCTGTTTTTGAAATAAATTTCACTAAAACCCTCATCACGTGAGAGATAAACCCATTCATTCCAATTATTTTCTGCTCTTACATATCTCAAAAATATTTCCAATTTATCAATGTGATATTCATCAGAAATCCATTCTATTTGAAGAATGTTTTTATTATAGTCTAAGGTTTTTTCCATACTCTAATTCGAAATCTTGTCTCACTTATTCCTTTAGCCCAATAATTTTTCCCCATTCATTCTCATCTAAATACCCATATAATTGAGATAAGTCTGGAATTTCATTCTCCATATATGAAATAGTCCCAGCACTTGAATCAATAATACAATTATCGATTTGATTAGTAGCTGATGAAAGCCCAAAGAAACAGGGTTTATAGCTCATAACATCTTCACCTTCATCTGCTTCAAAATATGAGTTTGCATCATAATCCTTTATGCCTAATAGAGCTTTAGAGTTATTTTCATAAGATGAAATTATAAGGGCTTTGGCTTTATTTTTATTTAAGTGATCAATGGTGTTTTCTGTGATTTGATCTAGGTAGTTTTCTAAAATTCCATTTTTTATAACTTGTAATTGATTATTTGCATATATGAGCAGGTGATGATCTCCATTTTCATCATAACTGTCAGCAACATAAATATTAAATTCGCCTTGAATGTTATCTATGAAATCGCTTTGAGCATCCTTATCGCAGTAACCAAATCTCAGGCAATGAAATGTCTCTATTAAGAGTTTTTCCCCTTTTGTTCCTGGCTGAATAAACTCCTCATCAGAAGATTGAGGCATAACTTTAGGTTTTGGCATTTATTTCACTCCCACTCAATAGTTGACGGTGGTTTTGAGGATATATCTAAGGTGACTCTTGAGATACCTGAGACTTCATTGATGATTCGTGTTGATACATGATCCAAAAATTCATAAGGCAATTTGGCCGAGTTTGCAGTCATAAAATCGGTTGTGTCTACCGCTCTTAAAGCAATGACATATTCATATTTTCTTCCATCACCCATGACACCCACAGATTTGACAGGCAGAAAAACTGCAAATGCCTGACTTACTTTTTCATATATATTTTCTTTGTGTAATTCCTCAATAAAAATGTCGTCGGCCAACCTCAATAGATCAGCGTACTCTCTTTTAACTTCTCCTAAGATTCTCACCCCCAAACCAGGTCCTGGGAAAGGATGTCGATCAACCAGTTTTGAGGTCAGTCCAAGTTCTTTTCCAATTTTCCTTACCTCGTCTTTGAATAAATCCCTGAGCGGCTCAACCAGCTTTAATTTCATGTCCTCAGGGAGACCGCCAACGTTATGATGTGACTTAATTACATGCGCTTTTCCTGTTTTGGATCCTGCTGACTCAATGACATCTGGATAGATAGTTCCCTGAGCCAACCATTTCACATTTTCTAACTTTGATGCCTCGTTCTCAAAAACCTCTATGAACGTTCGACCGATTATTTTTCTTTTGTCCTCTGGATCATCAACGCCTTTGAGTCTTTCCAAGAAAATATCCTCAGCATTGACTCTGATGACATTGAGATCCATATGCTCTGAGAATGTCTCCATGACCTGATCACCTTCATTTAGGCGAAGAAGGCCATTGTCTACGAAAATACAGACCAATTGATCACCGATCGCTTTGTGCAAAAGGGCAGCTACGACTGAGGAATCAACACCGCCCGATAATCCGAGAAGAACCTGATCATGGCCAACCGCTTCTTGAACTTCTTTGATGTCTTTTTCAATAATATTTCCAGGATTCCAATCATTTCCACAACCACAAATATTGTGAACAAAGTTTTCAATGATTCTCTGTCCGCAACTTGTATGAGTGACCTCAGGGTGGAATTGGAGCCCATAAAATGAGTCATCTTCATTTGCCATTGCCGCTGAAGGTGAGTTTGCACTT
>DMGO01000154.1:0-6166 GCA_003449795.1 Gammaproteobacteria bacterium
ATCTTTTTTTTCATTTTTTAGTGGTGGGCCGTGTAGGATTTGAACCTACGACCAACTGGTTAAAAGCCAGCTGCTCTACCAACTGAGCTAACGGCCCATGGCAATTTAAAATGCAGGTGAATGATACCTTAGGATTTGTAAATAAAACAGAGATTCTTTCTAAATATAAAAGCAATTTTACCGTTGAATTTTTTTCAATCTTTCTTCAGCAAGACTGGATGCGGAAGAATTGGGATAATCCCTTATGACTCTCATAAATATGGCTTCTGCGGATGATAGATCTCCCATTTCCTGATATGAAAATCCTGATTTGAGAATTGATTCCATCATCTTTTCTGAACCTGGATATTCAATAATAATCTCATTGAAGATGTCTAAAGCTTCACTATATTTATCCTGAGAGAAAAGTGATTCTGCAAGCCAATATTTTGCATCATCAGTATAAGATCCCATTGGAAAATCTTTAATATATTCTCTCAAAGCAATTTCAGCAGATACATAATCACCTTTTCTTAGCAACTCAAATGATGATTCAAAGCTATCCTTTGCATTCTCTGAATTATTCGATTTCAGTTTCTGCTTTGATTTATCTCTTGCTTGGCTCTGAATCATCATTTCTAACTGATTATTTTTTGTATCTAGCTGATTCAATTCTTGCTTGAGTGCATCAATTTTATTTTCCAAGGATGTGACTCGATTCTCAATGCCTTGATTGCGATCTTCAATTGAGTCATTCACTTGCGCCTCATAGACACCGCATCCTGAGAATTGGCAAATTGTTATTATGGATAAGAATAATTTAAGCTTCATGGTGTCCTTCTTATGCTGAATAGAATTATTGTAATAAGGCTCACAAAAGCGAGTGGGACATAACCAATGATTTCGGGTCTGATCTCAAATATCTGTGAAGATTCAAGAATTGTATTTTGGCTGATGAAATATGCCAGACCAATAATCATCCCAATTAAGATTCTAAAGCCTGACCCTCTTTTTCTCTGTGAACCAACAGACATTTGCAATGCCAACAAAGCCAGAATAGGAATGATCATAAATGAAGCCAACCGATTATGAAAGGCAGTCAAATAGGTTTTTGTTTCTAGATTATTATTTTCTAAATAATCAATGAATCTTGATAATTCAATGACATTTAATTCATCAGAATCAGTAACGCTTAAACTAACAAGATCTCTGTCCAATTCAGTTCTCTCAATTTGATATCTTGAAAAATTAGACTGTACCCCATCATCTGAGAAGATTGTTTCTGATAGATTGCTGAGTATCCATTGATTGTAGTCATCTATTCCAGCAGATGAAGCTTTAGAAATTTTTTGAATTGCAAAATCTTGATCGATCTCAAAAATTGTCACCTCTCCAAAACTATTATTCTCTTTGACAAAATTGATATTGATGATCTTAGTTTCATCGATCACCCAAAAACCTCCACTGTCTCCAAGTGTTTCAATGTTAAATTTATTTTTTGTTCTAAACTGATCCGCATACCTCTCAAGAGGAGATGAAAGATACTCGCCAGATCCACTGAAAATTAGTGCCAAAATTGTGCCCGAAAAAAATACAGATAAAGACAGTCTAAAAAACGAAAATCCTGAAGACATTAGAACAATGAGCTCACTGTTTTTTCCTAAGTTACCAAGGGCCACCAATGCTCCAATCAATACAATGATTGGTATGAATTTCATTAACGAACTGGGTAACTTCATGAGGGAATATTGAATGGCCTCATAAACACCATAAGACCCAACTCCGATATCATCGCTCTGGCTCACAAAGTCAACAAAAAGCGAAAGTGATGCAAACACAAAACCAACAACGATGGTCGCTTTAAGAATCGCTCGAAAAAGATATACGTCAGCAATGTTCATCGTCCAATCCTCGAGAGTTGACTTTTAAAGAGTGAATAAATGATCAGGAAAATAGCAAAGCATCCATGAACCCACCAGATACCAAGCTCAACAGGGCTGTCACCCTGCTCAAACCAAACCTTTGCTGCGCCCAGTAAATTGACATAAACAAGGTATATCAATACACCGATGACAAGCCCCCCATATTGACCTTCCCGAGGAGATGATTTACTCAGAGGCACAGCCAATAGCACTAAAATAATGAGCGCTATAGGTGGTGATATTCTCCATTGAAGTTCAGATCTGGAAAGAACAGAGTCGTTAAAAATAAGCTGCATAAAACTTTTTGTTTCATAGCCTTCATCACTGGAGCCATTGGAATCAAAAAAGAGTGGTAGCCTGTGTTCTGAAAATTTTAAAACTCGAAAATCACTTGTGCCAGGAAGTCCCTCATATCTTTGCCCATTGAAAAAAACAAGTCGATTTGAATTATTTTCTAATGATTGAATCTCAGCGTATTCAGAAGTGATAACACTGACTTTATTATTTGTTTTTTTCTGAAGGAAAACTTTTATGAATCGATTTCTTTCAGATCTACCTTGTGCATAAAAAACCGATCCGTCTTTTAAGTTTACAAATCTTCCAGGCTCAAAAAACTCAATCCCTACAGAGCGCATTGCTGCCTCCTCTTTCAGTAAAATGCTCTGTTTTGCATTTGGGGAAATGATGGTAGATATAAATGCCAGCAACACAATCAAAACAATCAGTGGAAATAAGAAAACTCTATAAATAAATCCTGTTCCTTTGCCTGCAACTTGTATTGCTGTCATTTCATGATCACGATAGAAACGCCCAATGACAATGATTACAGATAAAAAAGTGCTCAAGGGAAGAAGTATGATCAAATATTCAATGGATGATAGAGCAATGATTGGAATAAGAGATGATGAAAGAATATCCCCAGCTGCAATATCACTGATAACGTCTGCAAACTTATTGGTGATCAGAACAATCAATAGAACAAGGGTGACACCCAGCCAGGTACCGAAAAGCTCCTTCAATATGTATTGACTGATTATTTTATTCATACCGGATACAATTTAAAAAATTTAATGGGTCCATATTTATTAGTTTTAATGACCATATCATTACACTACAATTATGGTCTACTAATTAGTTTGATTGGTCTACATGGATAGAATACATTGACTAATATAAAAACAGAGGAATTAAAAGATGAAATTCGCTACGAATAATAAAAAAATTAATGAGATTAAATCTGATTGCCTGATGGTATCGGTTTTTGATGATGGAAAATTGAGAGGGGCTACTAAACTGGTCAATACTTCTAATGGAAAATTGATTGAAGACTTTATCAAAAATAAAGATATTCAAGGAAAAATTGGTCAAACAAGAATCATTCCAGTAACGGGAAAATCTTATAAAAGAATTGTTTTAGTTGGATGTGGAGCATTTGAAAAATTCTCTCAGAAAAATTACAGAAAAGCTGTCATTTCTGCTTTGAAAAAGATTTCTCTGAGCAACCATAAGAAAATTGTCAGCTTGATTCATGATGGCGCTGAAAATATTAATAGTCCAAAAAAAGCATATAGAATGGCAAGGGTTTTGGCTGAATCATGGCATGCAATAAGCTATCAATACACCACAACAAAAGAAAGCAATCATAAAAAATTAAATCTCAGAAGAATTGAGATTGGAACAAATGGCAAGAAGGCTACAAAAGATCTGAAAATTGGACTAGAGCATGGTGATGCAATAGGAAAAGCTACACAGCTGGTAAGACATTTAGGTGATCTTCCGGCAAATATTTGTACGCCCAGTTACTTAGCATCTGTTGCTAGAAAAATAGTAAGTAAAAATAAATCAGCATCATTAAAAGTACTCAATGAAGCTCAAATGAAAAAGCTTGGGATGAATTCACTTTTATCGGTTACAGCTGGTGCTCAAGAACCTGCAAAGATGATCATCGCTGAGTTTAAAAATGGTCAAAAGAGCCAGAAACCAGTCGCTATTGTAGGTAAGGGTATTACTTTTGATACCGGAGGTATTTCACTCAAGCCTTCTAATAAAATGGATGAAATGAAATATGATATGTGTGGAGCAGCGACAACCATTGGGCTCTTGCAAATGGTTACCGATCTGAATCTACCCATCAATGCAGTTTTTGTTGTACCGGCTTGTGAAAACATACCCAGTAGTACAGCAACATTGCCTGGTGATGTCGTAAAATCAATGTCTGGTACAACCATTGAGGTATTGAATACAGATGCTGAAGGAAGGCTGATTCTTGCAGATGCACTGACCTATACTCAAAGATATAAGCCTAAACTAATTATTGATATGGCTACGCTAACCGGAGCTTGTGTCGTTGCACTTGGGGCACATCATTCAGGTCTTATGAGTAATTCTGATCAACTAGCAGAAAAGCTATTTCAATGTGGACAGTCCACTGATGATGTGACATGGAGACTTCCTTTAACAGAGGAGTATGCAAACCAGATCGTCAGTAATTTTGCTGATGTTGCCAATATCAGCACTCGTGGCTCAGGAGCTGGGACAATTACAGCAGGCTGCTTTTTGCAAAAATTTGTAGGTGATTATGATTGGGCGCATATTGACATTGCGGGTGTGGCTTGGGCTGAAGGAGTTAACAAAGGTGCAACTGGAAGACCAATGGGGCTGATGTCTGAGTTTCTCATAAACGAATCAAATACATAATCATTCTTAAATGAAAGATATCGAAGTCATTTTCCATCACTTTGAGAATGATGACGAAAAAAAACAGATGAACTATGTTTATCGTCTAATTGAGAAAGGGTATAAAAAGCGATTCGGAAATATTTATGTTCATGCATCGACTGAGGAACAAGCAAAACTTATAGACGAGAAGCTTTGGACATTTCGACAAGAGAGCTTTATTCCACATTGTAGATTGGGGAATAAAAATTACAATGAATCGATTACGATCGGTTGTGAATCTTATCCAGATGCCAACTTTGATGTCATAATTAATCTCTCAGATCAGCCAGAAGATCCAGCATTAGAGCCTAAAAAGATACATGAAATTGTTCCATCTTCAGAAGAAAAAAGAAGTTTGGCCAGATTAAAGTGGAAATCTTATAAGGATTTAAAATGCAAAATAAGCTCTCATAAGGTGGCCTGAGTTGGAAAAGACATACAACCCAAAAGAGATAGAAGCCAGAATATATGAATCTTGGGAAGATTCAGGATACTTCTCGCCTTCAAAATCGGGTGAGCCATTTTGCATTGTGATTCCGCCTCCAAATGTAACTGGGACATTGCATATGGGCCATGCATTTCAAGACACAATCATGGACATCATCATTCGATACCAAAGGATGAATGGAAAAAATACTTTATGGCAGGTGGGTACTGATCATGCAGGGATTGCTACACAAATGGTGGTGGAGAGACAATTAGAAAAATCTGGAACCTCTAGACAAGAACTCGGAAGAGAAGCTTTCGAAAAAGAAGTTTGGAAGTGGAAAGAAGAGTCCGGTAGCACCATCACGAAACAGATGAAAAGATTAGGGGCATCCACTGATTGGACAAAAGAAAAGTTCACCATGGATGAGAATCTTGTGAGAGGTGTAACAAAAGTTTTTATCCAACTTTATGAGGAAGGATTAATATACAGGGGCAAGAGGTTGATCAACTGGGATCCTGTCTTGCAAACTGCTTTGTCAGATCTAGAGGTAGCAACCACAGAAGAAAAAGGCTCATTGTGGCACATGAAATATCCAATCAGTGACTCAGAGGATCACATTGTGGTTGCAACAACAAGGCCAGAGACGATGCTTGGAGATACTGCAGTCGCTGTAAATCCAGATGATAAACGCTACAAAGACCTCATTGGTCAAAAGGTCATTCTTCCGCTCACTGACAGAAAAATTCCAATTATTGCTGATGAGTATGTGGATCAAGAGTTTGGAACAGGATGTGTGAAAATTACGCCAGCTCATGATTTCAATGATTTTGAAATTAGCAAAAGACATGATCTTGAAATAATCAGTATTTTAGACCAAAGTGCCAAGATCAGTCGATCGGCACCAGCTGAATATCAAGGTCTTGATCGTTTTGAAGCAAGAAAAAAAATTGTGGAAGATCTAGAAGCAAATGGTCTTATGCAAGAAATCGAAGATTATACGCTCACCATCCCAAGGGGAGATAGAAGTGGAGCAATTCTTGAGCCGCTCATTACAAATCAATGGTTTCTAAAAATGGAACCACTGGCTCAACCCGCAATAGAAGCTGTCAAGAATGGT
>DMGO01000045.1:0-3306 GCA_003449795.1 Gammaproteobacteria bacterium
GAAATTAAACTTGGTTCGACCTGCATTATTAACAAGGTAATCTATTTGACCCCATTTTTTCATGGTTGCAGAAACCATTGCTTGGCATTCCTCATCTTTAGAGACGTCTGCCTGAAAAACAATCGTTTCAGCGCCATGTTTCTCAGCTATTTTTGCTGTCTCAAATGCTTCATTCTCAGACCGTGTATAGTTGATAACTACATTGCATTCTTTTTGTGCTAAAAGAATTGCTGTTGCCGCTCCAACACCCGTTGCAGACCCTGTAATAATAGCTACTTTTTTACCCATAAATTACTACCGATATAGATTTTCTATTGTATCGGTTAAACTTAACAAAATCTTTGATTTAATTTGTATACCTGAAAAGGCACAATGTTTATATAGATTAGTAAAGAGGAGATGAAGAGTGCAATTTAATGATATGAGAGGATACATCGATGTCCTAAGAGAAGAAGGCTTGCTTAATGATTTGGATATACAACTGAATGTAGCTAGAGAAACTTCAGAGCTTCAAGCTTTGATGAGACATTTGCATAATGAGAATGGTCCTGCACTCATGTTAAATAACCTCGAAGGTTACAATATGCCTGAAATACCACTCCTATTTAACCCTTATGGAACCCGGCAGAGAACAGCGATGATTTTAGGAGAGCATGATCCGCTTAAGGCAAAAGCAAAGCATGCAAATATACTCGCTGACCAATCCACTTGGATTGAGCCCAATGTTGTTACCAAAGAAGATGCCCCTTGCAAGCAAAATAAGATCATTGAAAATGATATTGATCTTGCAAAACAGCTTCCCCATGCTTGGTTTGGCAAGGAAGGTCCGTCATATATAACAAATGCCATTGTGATTACAAAGGATCCAGAAACTGGTATCCCTAATACAGGTTGTTATCGTCTTACACAATTATGGAATGCATCTCATCCACATGGAGAAATATACTCAGAAGAAGAACAGAGAAGATGCCTGTCCATATTCGCATTTTGGAATCCCCCTGGTAATCACATAGGGCTCCATTGGGCTAAGGCACAAGAGATGGGGAAACCATTGGAAATTGCCATTGCTTGTGTCGTTGATCCAGTGATTCAATTAGCGGGTGCAACGAGTTTGCCCTTTGGTCTGGATGAGATGAATTTTGCCGGTGGATTGAAGGGTGAAGCAATTGATGTGGTTCCTTGCGAAACTATTGATATCGAAGTACCTGCAAGATCAGAATTTATTATAGAGGGTCAATTTCTTCCAAATAGAGACATCACCATTGGCCCACATTCTAATCCAATTGGTTACTATGATGACGAGCAGTTATTCCCTCTAATGGAGGTTCAATGCATTACCCATAGAGATGAACCGATATGGTATTCAACAATGGAGATGATGCCTCCATTTGATCACAACTATATGGCTGTTCTGCCTATCGAAGGTGAATTGCTGAGTGACTTGCAAACCAAGATTCCAGAAGTCAATGATGTGGTTGTGACTCCAAATCTAAGTTATTTTGTTCAATTATCAGTTGATGGTGCTCAGAAGCCACACCCAGAGTTTGGAAAATATGTATTACATGCTGTTTGGGGTGCAAGTGGCAGATGGGGAAGAACAGCGAAGATAGTAGTTGTAGTTGGACCAGATGTGAACCCATATGATCTCAATGAGGTAGAGTGGGCAATACTGACTCGCGTTCAGCCACAATCAGACACCATTATCAATCAATCAGGACAAGCCTTTCTTATGGATCCTTCAGCACCAAAAGATTCGAGTCATGGAATCGCTCTCCAATCTGAGCAGATGGGAATTGATGCAACAATTAAGGTATATGAGCGTTTTCATTCATATCCTGAATACAGTAATGCTGACCAAGAATCAGTTTCAGCGATTGCTGAAAAATTAAAAGGATCATTCTAGTCTACTGAGTCATAAGGTGACAGAAAGTAAGAAAACCAAGCAATTCAAAGATTTGCTGATGAGTAGCAACCTTGAATTCTTACTCGAATCTCACAATGGAATCAGTGCCAAGATTGCTGAAGAGGTTGGGTTCAAAGGCCTTTGGGCAAGCGGTTTAGCAATTTCTGCTCAATATGGTGTAAGAGACAACAATGAGGCAAGTTGGACCCAAGTACTCGAAAACATTGAGTTTATGTCTGACGCGATCAATATACCGATCATGCTTGATGGTGATACAGGTTATGGAAATTTCAATAATGTCAGACGCTTGGTTAAAAAACTCGAACAGAGAGATATTTCTGCAGTATGTATAGAGGATAAGCTTTATCCAAAAACCAATAGCTTCATTGATGGAGATAAGCAAGAGCTTGCTGATATTGATGAGTTCTGTAGTCGAATCAAGGCTGGTAAAGATGCTCAAATAGATGATGATTTCTCAATTATAACGAGAATTGAAGCATTTATTGCTGGAAGGGGTTTAAGCGAAGCTCTCAGAAGGTCAGAGGCTTATCACCGGGCAGGTTCAGATGCCATCTTAATCCATAGTGCAAGATCAGACCCAAGTGAAATACTGGCTTTCAAGAAGGAATGGGGAGATACTTCGCCTGTAATTGTTGTTCCAACAAAATACTATTCAACCCCAACTCAGGTATTAGATGAGGCGGGATTTTCCATTGCAATATGGGCAAACCATATGATCAGATCTTCCATTAAGGCAATGCAAGAATCTGCAAAACAGATATATGAGTCCTCTTCTATTCTGACAGTAGAGGGTGAAATCGCATCGGTTAAAGAGGTTTTCAGATTGCAAGGAGTCTCTGAACTCAAAGAAGCTGAAGAAAACTATTTGCCAAAAAAGGAAATAGCTACCAAGGCAATCATTCTCGCTGCATCAAGAGGTGAAGCCATGGGGAGCCTCACTGATAATCAACCTAAAGCCATGATTCCATTAAAAGATAAAAGTATTTTGGAGCATATTTCGGATACATATCGCAATCATGGCATCAATAAAATTCACGTGGTTCGAGGATATAAGAAGGAATCAATCAATTTTCCTGAGTTGAATTACATCGATAACGATGATCATGAAACTACTTCTGAGCTGTCCTCATTTCAAAAAGCCATTGATCAGATCAGTGGCGACATTATTTGTTCGTTTGGAGATGTATTGTTCAAACCTTATTTGCTTCAGTTACTGGATGAATGTGAAGATGATCTGGTGATTGTGATCGATACCCAATGGAAGGATTCAGTTAATAAAGATAGGGCAGCTGATTATGTGAATTGCTCGCAGCCTCATTCTAGAGCAAATTATGGTGACTCAATTTTTCTTGAATCAGCAGGAGAAAATCTGGGCGAAGACT
>DMGO01000094.1:0-2695 GCA_003449795.1 Gammaproteobacteria bacterium
TATTCTTAGAGCGAAGAAAAAAAGAAAACTAATTTGAGGTAATTATGAAAAGAAGAGAGTTTTTTAAGAATGTAGGAAATGTTGGAGCTTTTGGAGCTGGAGCAATGGCTCTTGGCATGATGGCAGATAATGCGAAAGCAGATCAAGCGGCTGCATATGGTTCATCAACTGGGCAAGCTCTAAATGGCCCATATTTAGATTTATCCAAGGGACAAGATAATAAGATTGCATATTCAAGAATGAATGGTGACTTGGACGAATCAAAGCAAAAGTATGGCTGGTTTAAAGGCTATATAATGGCGATAAGACCAAATAAACCAATAGTTGATTGTGTTGGAATTGAGGGCTTTGGGGTTTCGAGATTGGAACAACAAGCAGACGGTTCTTATGCGAAAATACTCAGAGAGGTAGGTCTATATACCGACCTCAGAACTGGAGAGGTTCTTGAAGAATGGAAAAACCCAATGACCAACGAAACAGTCAAGGTATATCCCATTGCCAATGATCCATTTAACTATGTTATTGAGGATTATTTCCCTCAACCTCCTCAATTTGGCGGACTGAATACTGAAAAACCGCCTCGAATCCCATTCATTCTGCCATGGCAGCAAAGGGGGAACAGAATTGATATGGAAATACATATTAATCTCTTTTATCCGAATGCATTGGATCCAAAGAAATGGGTCCGAGAATCAAGCGGTCCAATGGTGACAGTATCAGAAATGTTTGCTTTTCATGTGGATGCTCAGCAGATGCAGGATCCGAGCTATACAACATTACCATTCAGCGGCACATGGGGGAGAGTAACTCCATTTTTGCCATGGATGCTTATGGGTCAAGAGCCAGGGCATTGTTTGTATCAGGCATTTATGGGATCAGGAGAGGATCTTGAGCAAGTACATAGTAGACAAATGCTTGATTATGTTGAAAAACATTATCCAAAATATTTCACTGCTCCAGAAACATACGATCCAAATACACCGAGTTTATCGAGTCTTGAGTTGTATGCCATAGAGCAAGAGCCTTTCCAGGGATAGCTTAAATGACTAAACCAACACCTCATTTGAAAAGAGTGAGCAAGAATGATTTGCCCGATGATATGCAGCAGAGCTGGGATCAGGCAAATGATTTAACTGGTGATGCAACCTTCGTTGAAGTATCAGGTAACAACCCAGATGTTTACCGATGGTACCTTGAAGAGTTTTATCAAAAGCTATTTTACTCGGATCGACTTGAAACAACTCTTGTTGAATTAGTCAGACTCAGGCTTGCAAATGTTCATGGATGCGCCTTTTGCAACAAAGGAGACACCGCTCATGCACTCAAATCAGGAATCACACAAGAACAAATAGATGCATTGGATGACTATATGAACGGCCCTTTTTCTGATCGAGAAAAGTCAGCTTTGATGCTCGCAGATCAGATGGTGCTCATAAATGAGAAGGGCAGTATTTCTTCTGATTTGTATTCTGAATTAAATGCCCATTTCAATGATGGGGAAATTTATGAGTTGGGAATGATTATGGCAGTGCTTGTTGGTGTTGCGAAATTTACTTTTGTTTTTGATTTGGTTGAGAAAGAGGATTACTGCCCTTTTTAATCAATTCTCTTTCCCGATAACGAAAATACCGAGAACCTGGGTATCAAAACTTGCAGTTTTTTTCTCATAATTAATCGAGATACCTTTTCCTCCAGGTGGAGTATGGATTGGTTCAAAAGTCTCTAAAAGATCATTGTAAATATATGCCCGAAGTTTATTTGAGGATTCCACTTTAGTTATTTTAATAGGCAAAGTAATAGTTGCAGGAGCATTAAATAAAGTCCTATACGGACCAAAATAGACTGCCTCTGATATCGAATTCTGCATTATCGGCATTACTTTTCCTGGATGACTTTGCTCTTGTCTACCAATCATTGCGGAGAAATCAAACCACGCACTTATTAAATGGTCATCATGGTCTTTAAAGTCATTGAATGGCCTGGTTGCATTAAGGTTTGGGTTGGGGTCTCTTGAATTTTTATGCCTATAACTAGTTTGGTACGAGAAAGACTCAGGACTATCAGGATGAGGGTCTTTTCTGACAGAAAGTTTTGTTCCTTTTAGCATTCCTTCTTTTACCTCAATAGTTCCTCCATCTAAGTATGAAATCTGACCACTTGCCATGATTTCAATTCCTAAATTTGGCAGTATGCCAAATTGTTCAACACCCCCCCTGATCCTTTGTGCATATCCAAGATTGAATTGCTCCCTAACCTCATCAAACGCTTCCATTAATGTGATCCTTGAATAACCGTCAGGGCAATCAATGCCTTTATCCAGAATCTGCATAAGAGAACCATCTGTTTTGTATCTTTCACACCATGAGATTTCAAATATACCACTTTCCATTTCTTCAATTGTATTGAGCGGGATGCCATTTAGTTCTCTAATTTTGAGACCCGTATCTTGGCCATTGTAGTACCAATGTGAAGGCACTATGACTATATTCTTTCTTCCATTACTGACAGCATGTTTCAGTTGGTCACGGATTGTCTGAAATCGTAATTCATCTTCAGGATGACCAAAAATAGAACTCGGAAAACGTGAGTAACCGTATAGACTCCTCGTACGACTATCGTTACTACCCGAGCCATCATTTCGGTTAAAGTTCAATGAAAAGTTACCATTATTTTTCTTTGAGAAGTAAGACTCGGC
>DMGO01000020.1:0-2683 GCA_003449795.1 Gammaproteobacteria bacterium
ATTATTTTTGAGCTTACTATTGAAATCATTGACAGCATTTTCAAGATTGACAGGATGAAGCCCTGTTTTAATAGCCAATTCTCTTATGCTGGATCCACTTTTGAACATGACATGATTATTGGCTTCCTTAGCGATCCTCTGATTACTCCAGTCATAGATCATTGGAGGCATTTCATTAAGCATTTTCTGATCCATTATTGTCCAATGTCGGTGTGCGGACTGTTTACCAATCTGATGTTCAATGTGATCCACGCTTTCATGATCTTCTTGAACAAACCTATTTCCATCCGAGTTGACCAGTATTTCCCATGGTTGACGTTCAATGGCATTAATACCTACACCATAAGGCGTCGATGGAACCTTATCATCTGACAAAATCATGCCATAAAGAGGCGAGTATTTTTCTCCACCTCTTAAATATCCTCCTACTGATTGACCGAGTATCAAGCCAGCCCCTTGACTCTGAGGATAAGCCATTTGGCAATAGAGTGGAACACCGTGGAGTTCTTCATACATTCTTGGGTTTGATGCACATCCACCCGATGCTAAAATGACACTCTGTCCTTTATATTCTAGATTCTGACCATCTTTATTTTTTGCGATAACACCATTGATCTCTCCATTTCTAGATTGAATAAGATCAACCACACTGGTTTCTAAAAGAATCGTAATCGAGCCTTTATTAACCTCTCGATCAAATAAAGGTTTCATAGCATTAAGTATTGCTAAACCACCACCCCATGGTGATGTCGCTCCCTTAGGTCCTTGTTGATATCTGGCTACAGAGAACGCATCATGTGCCATCTTCTTCACAGGATGATTATCAAAAATTGTATAGCCATTGGCTGCCAACCAATTAATTGTAGGACCGGCATGGTCAGCCAATATTCTGGTAAGAGCTGGGTCAGAAGTATTGTTATTCAGTCTCATGATGTCCTCGAAATGTTGATCCGGGGAATCTTTGATCCCCTTTCTTTCTTGGAAGACTGTTCCAGCACCACTTATCTGACCAGTGGATACAAAAAGTGTCCCGCCGATGACAGATGCCTTTTCTATGACAAGTACTTTTAGACCCCTTTCAGCAGCAAATATTGCAGCTGGCATTCCAGCGGTTCCAGCACCAATTATGATGGTATCCCATTGTTCCTTAGCGAGTGCTACTTGGAAGGGATAGGGAAGGGCAGCAGCAGTCAGTAGGCTTGTACCATATTTTAGTAAGTCTCTTTTAGTTATTGTTAGATTCTTCATTTTCCTGAGAGATATTAGTTAATTGACTGACCATGAAATCAGTGCTCACTTTTTCCTTATAATCGACAAATATTGGAGATGACCATGCTCTATGACCTCCTGGTCCTAGGCACTCTTCTTCGTAGTCCTCTCTGTAATCAGCGTGACATTGATCGACTGAGATTGGATGACCATCGGCATCGAATTGAGTTCTGAGATTACTCCCATTGACCAATAACGTATCTTCTTCAATGACTCTCACATAATACACAGCATCTCTTTGCTGGTTTTCAAAATTTTCATCTGTGAATTCTATTTCACATTCAACTTGATTAGAATCACACTCAAATGTTTTCCATGTATCAAAGATCAGAGTTGAAGGATCTTCATCTTTGCTGTTTTGGGGGGTGATTTTAATGACCTCAATCCTTTTTAATTGATAACGTTCATCAGAGGGGTGATAGCACTCACCATCAGAGATTTTCTGAATTCTTTTTTCTGAAAGTGCTTCGTAAACATAATCTGGGCATCCGGGAAGTTGCTTGAAAGAGCCCACAGCTTTTACTCGGAATTTTGGATTGGAATTTGACTCTATAAAGCTTCCCATGGGTTTTGTAATGCCTTCATTTATTAAATCAAAATGAAGAAGGATTCGATGCCCTGTTGTTGCATAAACTTCTTTTCTTTTCATGGCTTGCCAGATTGCCTCTCGATTTCTGCCTTCAGAATGAACAGCCATTAGACCGCCTAAAGACCAGAAACTGGACTGTCTTTCAACATCAATAGGCGAAGCACCTTGGAGTTCATTCAGCTCTTCAAGTGTTCTGAGGCCGGATTCTGTTTTTTCAGCTGTTACTGAATTCAGAAGCTTTCTCCATCTCTCACTGACTGCGCCTCTCGCCTCAGTACCACCGATACGTAATAATTGTTTAAAACCATGTCCAGCTCTTGCTGTATGAGTATCAGTTGATCCGATAAAGCCCCATTGGAACCGTTCCTTCCCTTCCTCGTAATCATTGTTTCTGAGAGCTAAACCATATTGAACAGATTTTTTAGGTCGGTAATTAAAAGCTGGGAGGTATGCACCTCTGGCTTGCCCTGCATCTAACCACTCAGGATCATTTGAACCAAAAAGAGCTCTTATTCCAGTGGCTCCTGGGAATTCATTGACTCGTTTTTTTGTATCCTCAGCCAATTGCTCACAGTATTCTTGAGACTTGCCTTCCTCTAAGCATCTTTTCTTATTGATCACCGCTGCTTGATGACAAGTTGGTAAATAGTTATCAGTTGGTTCTGGGCAAATCATTTCACCCTTTTCGTTGAAATCCACTTCTTTAAAATCAAAGAACTGCTCAGAATTTCCATGTCCTGAGTAGATTTCAATTAAACTTGAGTAATCAGGCCTGATATTATCCTGATCTAATACATATTCTTCCCATGAAGCTGCCTGTGGAGT
>DMGO01000160.1:0-2909 GCA_003449795.1 Gammaproteobacteria bacterium
ATCTGATATCTTCGTCAGGCAGAGTTCTTTATGATGGAAAATTATTGGATGATATTTCTATCCAAAAAAGAGCGTTCACAAGAAGTGTAATGGCACAAACTCAGCCTCTAGTTTTTGATTTCTCAGTTAGGGAAATAATTGAAATGGGATGGCTTCAGTCAGCAAAAGTTGGATATGTAATGGAGTTAAATGAAGCTGTTAAACAAATTTCTAGTGCATGTGGCGTTGAATCAATTCTAGAAAGAAAGTTTAATAAACTCTCTGGTGGAGAGCAAAGGAGGGTTCACTTTGCTAGAACACTCTTACAACTTTGGAGATCATGGGAATCAAAAAAACCAGGATATCTATTACTTGATGAGCCAACTGCTAACTTAGATCTTTCATTCGAAGTGCTTCTAATGAGTATACTTAAAGAGAGGGCATCTATGAATTATGGTGTGCTTATCATCTTGCATGACCTAAATTTAGCCTCTAGGTATTGCGATAAAACTGCTGTCCTAAAGGATGGAAAATTAATTTCCTTTGGCTGTACGAATGAAGTTTTAACTGAAAATCTCTTATCTGAAGTCTATGGATTACCAATTAAAATAGATCAAAACTCAAAAATAATTACATACTACTAATCAAATGGTCCAAAAAGATAAATATGAGCAAATGGCTGTAAATCTGTATAGATCTAGCAATATGGCTATCCTATCAACTATCTCGAAAAGATATGATGGCTATCCATTTGGCAGCTTTATTACCTTTATTTCTGGGAACAATAGAGACGCTTATATATATATCAGCAATTTGGCGCAGCATACAAAGAACATAAAAAATAATCCTAAAGCATGCATTACGATTATCAGTAATGAAGATGAAGATGATAAACAGAATACTTCAAGGCTATCCATAATGGGCAATATGTCCAAAGTCACTAACGATTTAGAATGTGAATCAAGATTTAAAAAATTTCTACCTGAAAGCGATAAATACAGACTTGCACATGATTTTAACTTTTATAGATTAAGCATCACAAATGTTAGATGGATAGGAGGTTTTGGTGATATTGCCTGGCTAAATGAAAAGCTATGGAAGACTGGTGATCCAAAATGGAAAACTAGTGAAGATGGGATTATCAAGCACATGAATGAAGATCATCAAAAAGTGATAGCTGATGCCCTTAATGCGCAGCATAAAATTAATGACAAAGAAGCTAAAATGCATTTGCTATGCATTGATGGTTACTATGTGCTTTCTAAAAATAAAATATATTTTATTAGCTTTGATCAGCCCTGTTATAACGTCAAAGAATACAAAGCAATGCTTGTTAAACAAGCTGGAGCATACAAAAATATTTAAAAAGCTTTCAAAGATCTGGCGGAGTGGACGGGATTCGAACCCGCGACCTCCTGCGTGACAGGCAGGCATTCTAACCAAGCTGAACTACCACTCCTTAATCGACCTATTTATGTCAAGATGACACAGTTTAAAAATCATAGTTTATCTGTCAATAATTTATTGAAGCAAATAACAAATTAATTATCTCACATGTGGGCAAAATAACCCTATATAATAATTATTATACGAACGATATCTTGGTAGGAATTATGGAAACAGCAACAATAGAAAACAGCATTAGCTGGAAGTGCAAGCATACTTGGAAAAGAGCTTCTGTAAATACACTCTGGTGCCTTCTAGGCTGCTCCATTGGTGATTTTGGAACAATCTATTTCTTTCAGGTAACTGGAAACCCTTGGGATTTCTCAGTGCTTTTGATCATGAGCTTGGCAATCATGAATGGACTTATCACATCGATCATGCTTGAAACTTTTATACTTTCAAGACAAATGGTCCTAAAAGAAGCATTCAGAGTTGCTATTGGTATGTCTCTGATCTCTATGATTGCGATGGAAGCAGCAATGAATATCACTGATGTGATCTTGACTGGAGGCGCAATGCTGACATGGTGGGTCATCCCATTCATGCTCATAGCTGGCTTCATAACACCGTTGCCATATAACTATTATCGACTAAAAAAATACGGCAAAGCCTGTCACTAGAACTTTAGAAGTCTTCAAATGAGATTATTAATCATTTTATCAGTGCTATTTTCACCACTGAGTTTTGCAGGTCATCACTCTGAATCTATGGATAATCAAATCATTTTTCTTCTAGATCTTGAGGTGATTAAAGGTAAAGAGAGTCAGGTGGATGATTTGATTGATAGACTGGTTGAAAATGTCAAAAAAACTGAACCAGATACGATTGCATATGAATATTATGCTTCATCCAAAGACAGAGTTTTCCTATACGAAGTTTATAAAAATCATGATGCAGCAGAGTTTCATGTGGATAGCTTTATGCAGGGCGATCTAATGCCAATATTCGTTGATACTTTTAAAGTTGTTACATTTGAAGTACTTGGTACTACAACCGATGAGCTCAAAGAAAAAATGAAAGACTTTACTCAAGATCACCGTCCGAAAACAGATGGTTTTAAAAGATAAGAATCTCTAGGTAAGCATCATATAAACTTTTCTAATTGTCTCTTTGACTTCAGCTGTTCCTTTCCAGCCTTTGGGAAAAACAAAACTATCTCCTGCTTTTACTTCTGTAACTTGGCCTGAATCCGATGTAAGGATCCAATGTCCTTTGAGGATGTGACAAAATTCAGTGACATCGAGATCTAATTTCAATACACCAGGCTCACATTCCCAAGTTCCTGCAAAGATATCCTCACGATCTAGAAATCCTAAATCCATTTGCTTTGGAAGCTCGCCTATTGGCTCTCCAAATGACTCTGCTTCCTTGAGATCATCTAAATTGACACACTGATGTTGTGATTTAATTTCTGGCATTTTAGTTACTCCCTTTTAATTTAATAGAATTAATGGCTGTGCAGTTCACCATCGCCATGTCTATGC
>DMGO01000157.1:0-899 GCA_003449795.1 Gammaproteobacteria bacterium
GATTTATTCCTATTCTCTGGCTTAAAAATACTTGATCTTGTATTCACTATTTTCTTTTTCTCAATAATTTTGCACGCAATACTCTCTTGGCTTATGCCCAATCAACATAGCAGCGCTTCGGACTTTATTAGACAATTGGTTATTCCTGTTTTAAACCCTATTCGAAGACACCTTCCAGTTCCTGCTGGGCTTGATTTCTCACCTCTTATTGCAATTATCTTGATACAGTCATTTTCTCTGCTCATAAATGAAAATATAACCGCAAAAATTCTGCTCAATGGAATTGTTTGTACCAATTTTCAACATCTGGTTTAAAATCAATCGATGATCATTAAGAATGTAAATGTTGAAACACATGACATGCAGTTAAAAGAACCCTATGCGATTGCAGGACATGTTCATGATTCAATTAAGAATACTTTCATCACCTTAGAGGACTCGGATGGAAATGTTGGGTTTGGGTCATGTGCCACCAAGAACGATTCAGAAGAATCTGTGAAGGAATGCTTTGAGATTTTAAATTCCTTCTCATTATCTTTAATTGAAAAAGACCTCACCCCAAATGAAGAAACTTTCAATTGGATTGCATCAGAATTAACTTCAAGTACTGAAGCAAATGCTGGGATTGACATTGCGATTCATGATTTATGGGCTAAAAGAAGGAAAGAATCGCTCACTGATGCATTGGGCATGAAACATCAGAGTTTTGATACGTCCATCACAGTTGGTGTTTCATCTCTGGAAAGGACGGTAGAATTAGCTGAGAAACATATAGATGATGGATTCTCAATCTTAAAAATTAAAATTGGTGATTGTGTTGATGAAGACATCGAACGCATGAAGGCGTTGTTTGCATTGAAGCCTGAGAAAATAAAAATTCGGGTTGATGCCAATAGGGG
>DMGO01000157.1:1230-5362 GCA_003449795.1 Gammaproteobacteria bacterium
TACTCAAAAGAAGAGCTGATCAAATTTTATGATCAAACATTTGATCTTGGGCTTGAGTTAATCGAACAACCAATGGAGGTTGATCAAAACAATGAGATGCTCTATTTCCCTGAGGAGATCAGAAAGATTTGCGTTGCAGATGAGAGTCTACAAATCTTCGATGATGCGATACGCCTTGTTCAAGAGCCAAGACCTTTTGGAGTCTTTAATATTAAACTCATGAAATGTGGTGGTGTTTCAGCTGCAAAAAAAATAGCAGCTTTGGCTCATGAAAACGGCATAAAACTTATGTGGGGATGCTTTGATGAAAGCAAAGTCAGCATTTCAGCTGCTTTGCATACTGCGCTCTCATGTGAGAATACTCAATACATTGATTTGGATGGCTTTTTCGATTTGGGTTGGGATTTAATAGATGGCGGTTATAAATGTGAGAATGGAATCATGAGCGTTCTAGATAAATCAGGCTTAGGAGTCTATTGATGCAAGATATTTCTGGTACAGCTCTTTTATACAGCGGTGAGCTGTTGGATGATATCCATGCCAAAACAGCGCATGGATTATTGAGATATTCTGATCGATTTCAAATACTGGGTCTTATAGACCCAAAGTTTTATGGCTCTATGAGCGCAGATCATGTAGAGCATTGCAAAGATAATCTTGAGATATATAAAGATCTATCAACCGCACTGGAAGAATTGACACAAAAACCTAAGTACCTTGTGATGGGCGTTGCGTTTGGGGGCGGAATGCTGCCTGATGAACATCGATCAGTTGTAAAGGATGCACTGAGACATGGAATGGATGTCGTTTGTGGACTGCATCAACTCTTATCAGAAGATCCAGAGCTCGCAGAACTTGCTGTGAAAAATGATGTAAATATCCATGACATCAGAAAGCCAAAAAAAGCAGAAGAATTGAGATTTTGGAACGGTGATATCAAAAAAATTGAAATCCCAAAAGTGGCTGTACTTGGAACAGACTGTGCAACGGGAAAAAGAACAACGTGTCAATTCTTGGTTCAGGCTTTAAAAGAATCTGGCATAAAAACAGAGGTGATCTTCACAGGACAAACAGGATTTCTTCAGGGCTTCAAACACGGTCTAATCCTTGATTCAACTCTGAATGATTTTGTTTCGGGTGAGCTTGAAAAAGCAATCATTGATTGTGCAGAAGAAGAACAGCCAGATTTGATGTTGATTGAAGGACAATCTTCACTTAGAAATCCCTCGGGCCCTTGCGGGTCAGAAATATTGCTTTCTGGGGATGTGGATGCAGTTATTTTGGCTCACCCTGCAGAGAGAAAATATTTTGATAACTGCGAAGCGGCCGGAGCTATTATTCCTGCATTACAAGATGAAATAGAATTGATCGGGCATTATGGAAAAGAAGTCATAGGGATTGCCATCAATGCAAGTGAGTCATTTGACACATCAGGATTGAAACAAGAATTTGCTATACCTGTATTGAACCCAATATTTGAAGACATTGGACCTTTGGTTGATAAGATTGAATCGACTCTAATTACTGGTTAAATTGTGTTTGATTCTTAGAACGCTGGAATTAGAAACATAAAGAAGATCAGCAATTTTTCTAACCAGATAATCTTCATAACGATCTAATGAATCATCAACGAGAGCTAGACGCCAAAGCATCTCAATGATTTCATTCTTGGCTTCTTTGTTGAGCGTCTCATGGAGTGTCCGAGTGAATTCATGCAGAGATACTGAGTTATCAGCAATCTTCTCTGCCTCATGAAACAAATCGTGTGCATCTTCATGATCGAGTAAGAAGTACTCTTTTAAGAGCTCTATGATCATTTCATTTTCGAGATCATCTTGTTCAAAATCAGCTCTTGCCATTTCAATTAATAGAACAGAGGCAGCCATTTCAACTGGATTGAAATCATCATCAACTTTTATTTCGTGTGAATCTGATTTGAAAAATTTAAAGAAGTCTGACACTTTTTTCCCAAAATGATCTATATTTCGATGATATATAAATTAATCACAATTGTGAACTCATAGACTTCATGAATAATTACCTAGAGAAAGTAAATAAAATCGATTCAAATACAGCACTCAAATTTGGGATTTTATTCAGCTTAATATTTACAGGATTGATATTCTTTGCAGATACTTATTGGTTCTCTGAACCAGAGTTGTTGCCAAAGCCAGAGGGTGTTGCTTTCTGGTACAAATGGCAATTAAATGATCCAACTTGGCTCACTCGGGCTTCAGTTTGGTTGCTATATCTGGGTCATCAAGGGAGTATTTGGTGGCTAATATATAAAGCTCAAGAAGAAAAACCAACATATTCTGAGGGACTCCACTGGTTTAATATTGCAGCACTTCTTGCAAATGCTTTCTTCATCACAATGCATTTATTTCAAACAGGAATTTGGTACGACGGCCTGGCCCAAGATGTTCTAGAAGTATCTGCTCAATGGTCAGTGATTGTTCTGCTTTTCATGGTGTTGATGATGGAGAACCAAAGAAGAGGAATGTTCTTAGGAAAAAAGATTGGATTTGTCAGTAATGCGGCTGTGAGTATTAGGAAATATCACGGTTATTATTTTGCTTGGGCAACAATTTATACTTTCTGGTATCACCCTATGGTAGGAACACAAGGTCACTTGATGGGATTCCTTTATATGTTTTTGTTATTGCTCCAAGGCAGTCTTTTCTTCACTCGCATGCATCTAAATCCAAAGTGGACAATCTTTTTAGAAGCAACAGTTGTGGTGCATGCAATGTTGGTCGCACTCGCAGCCGGTCACAACTGGCCAATGTTTCTTTTTGGATTCTTGGGAGTTTTTGTTGTAACCCAAATGTATGGACTGCCCATTAGTCAAAAAATGCGTTGGCTTATTTGGGTTGCATTCACAGGGGTTTTTATCGGTGTATACAGCTACAAAGGATGGGATACGTGGCATGAAATTTTCTTTGTATCAGGTACGTTGTGGGCTTGTGCCATTTTATTCTCAGGCTTAATATTGCTCATACAAAAAATACAATTTCCGAGGAAGGATAAATCATGAAACTCTTATCGAATACTTTTCAACATGAAGGATACATTCCTGAAAGATGTGCTTTTGGAATCAAAGACACAGAAAATCATATGGCTCTTGGGGAAAATAAGAATCCGCAACTAAGTTGGTCAGAAATTCCTGATAATGCAAAATCACTTGTGCTTATTTGTGTAGATACTGACGTTCCATCATCACTGGATAATTTCAATAAAGAGGGAAAAACCATCTCAAAAGATCTACCCAGAGTAAATTTTTATCATTGGGTGATGGTGGATATAAAGCCAGAGAATGGCTCTGTAAATGAGGGTGAATGCTCAGATGGAATTACACCAGGTGGCAAACAAAATCCAGCTGGCCCTACTGGGTCTCGTCAAGGAATCAATGATTATACGAAGTTCATGGCAGGCGACCCAGAGATGCAGGGTAATTATTTTGGATATGAAGGTCCATGCCCACCTTGGAATGACGAAATTCCACATCATTATCGATTTCAGTTATTTGCATGTGATTTCGAAGTATGTGCTGTGGACGGAAACTTCACCTCTGAGGAAGTCATAGAAGCCATGCAAGGTCATATCATTGATCAGGTAGAACTGACAGGCTTGTATAGCCTTAATCCTGATGTAGGTTAATCTTTCTCAAATTCCAGAGACAGAGAATTAATGCAGTAACGAAGTCCAGTTGGATCTGGTCCATCATTAAAAACATGGCCTAAATGTGCATTACAGCTTCCACATAAGACTTCTTGTCTCACCATACCATGACTGTGATCGACCTCAACTTTAACCGCAGTAGAACTCATCACATCATAAAAACTTGGCCATCCAGTTCCTGAATCAAATTTTGTATCTGAGCTAAACAGATCAGCGCCGCAACATACACACTGATAAGTGCCACTCTCTTTGTTATGCAATAATTCACCTGTAAAAGGTGCCTCAGTTCCCTTTTCTTGGGTCACATAACGTTGCTCTTCAGATAAATGATCTAGATTTTTTTTGCTCATAACTTGAGTATACTGGATTCGTAAGAGTGAGCCATGAAAAAATCGGACCCAAAGAAAGTTGTATTCATTGACTATTTAAAACCAAAAAACTGGTTTGTTTT
>DMGO01000036.1:0-4587 GCA_003449795.1 Gammaproteobacteria bacterium
TGACTTTTTCTTGGCAGAGGCTTATGCCCATGCGAGAACGCTGAGATTAGCTGATGGGCCAGATGAAGTCCATTTAGCATCTCTTGCAAAAAAAGTACTCAAACAGGAAGCGATGATAGACGCAGGCAGGGTCTAATAATCTTGGATAAAAATTCTGTTCACTCGCTTGATCATCAGAATCTTTCTGAATTTCTAATGACTAATCTTCCTGAAACGGGAGAGCTTAAAGAAATCAGCAAGTTTGGAACTGGTCAATCAAATCCAACTTACCTCTTGGTCACCACCAACGGAAAATATGTCTTGAGAAAGAAACCACCCGGGAAGTTGCTGCCCTCTGCTCATGCAGTCGATAGAGAATATAGAATCATAAAGGCGCTTGAAGAAACTTCGGTCCCTGTTCCAAGGACATTGATGCTTTGTGAGGACGAAGACGTGGTTGGAACCATTTTTTATCTCATGGATCATGTAGATGGAAAAATTTATTGGGATCCAACATTGCCAGAATCAGACGCAAATGATCGTAAGGAAATCTATCAGCAAACAGTCGATGTATTGGCTGCACTCCACAGCATAGATGTCGAGAAAGAAGGGTTGATGGATTTCGGCAAACCAGGGAATTATTTTCAGCGTCAAGTTGGTCGATGGATCAAACAGTACCGAGCAGCTGAAACAGAGGCATATACTGAAATTGAGTCACTGATAGCATGGCTTGAAAAAAATATGCCTGAAGATGATGGCATGATTTCCATCGTTCATGGTGATTATCGACTCTACAATATGATCTTCAGCCATTCTGAAAATAAGATTCTGGCTGTTTTGGATTGGGAACTGTCAACAATTGGTCATCCTTATGCTGACTTGGCCTATCAATGCATGAATTGGTACATCCCAAAAATAGGAATTACGCCAGGCTTACACGGACTTGATTTAGAGGGAAGCGGTATTCCAACCGAAAAAGAATATGTTGAGTCCTACTGTAAACAAATGGGGATTGATGAGATTCCAAACTGGCCATTTTATCTCGCTTTTGGCTTCTTTCGATTGGCTGGAATTGCTCAAGGTGTTTATAAAAGGTCCATTATGGGAAATGCATCGGCAAAAAATGCAGGGGAGCTGGGAGCTGCGGTTCCCATTCTTGGAAAAATTGCAAATGAAATAATTCAATCAAAATGAGCAACGAAAGATACTCCAAAAAAGAAGCGTCACGAATTAGAAATGCATTGAAGGCAATCTCCGGTCTCAATTCATTTATTTACAAGATAAGCAAGGGCAAGATTTGGGGCAAATGGGCAGGAAAGTATCCGATCATGCTCTTATCTGTTTTTGGATCTAAAACTGGCAAAATTAGGAATGTGCCGCTAATCAAAGTCATACATGACAATAAGCCTGTCCTTGTTGCATCAATGGGAGGAATGCCTATGCATCCAAGCTGGTACTTTAATGTCATGGCCAATCCGAGGATTTCTGTTCAAATCGGCTCAGAAAAAAAATACTACCTTGCTAAAAAATTAACCGATGAAGAAAAAGATGAGATGTGGCCTACTATCTGTTCTTTCTATCCTGACTATGATCAATACAAAAAAAATACTCAGAGAAACATAGGTGTTTTTGCGTGTGAAGAAAAAGCAATGACCAACGAATGGAGGGAATGGATATCTGAAAACATTGATCGGGGTTGCGATAGAAATGAACTCTACTCAATACTTTATCATGACGGGTTTCATCCTGAGCTGATAGCTTCTGAAATGCATGCAAATGTGGGGGGTTTTAAATTACAACCAGAAAAAAAAGAGTCGCCGAAGGAAGAGAATATTCAAAACATGGTTCATGCATTTAAAAATGCACATAAAGAAATCCCTGTCTATACCGATGTTGGTTTCAAAAAGGATAAGCTGGATGAAAGTCTTCATCAAAAAATCCTCACCTTCTATAAAGAGAACAGTGCTTCGCTGCAAATTGAAAATGTTGCAGGCGGTTATATAGAAACAGATGCTGAAGGCTCAGCGAGCCACACGATTGAGATGCCAAATGATCTCAGAGATGAAGTCCATCAATCGTTGCTGAATAAGGCGGAGGATTGGTCTGGTATTAGATTGCTACCTACCTATGTCTATGGAGTGAGAATCTATAATCGCGGGGCAATATTGAAACCACATCGGGACAGAGAAGAAACACATATCATAGGTGTGATCATCAATATTGATCAAAAGGTGCATGCACCCTGGGGCCTGGAGATTGAAGATCATCAGAGAAATAATCATGAAATTTTTCTATCTCCTGGTGAGGTAATCTTCTATGAAAGTGCCACACTAGACCATGGAAGACCCATGCCACTTGATGGAGACAGTTTTGTGAATGTCTTTTGTCACTATATGCCTTATATAAATAAAGCAGAGAATAGCAATGAAATATGATGGTGCCGTAATCATCAGTGGCGGTTTTGATCCCATTCATATTGGGCACCTTCGAATGATTCAGGATGCTGCAAAACTTGGAACAAGATTAATTGTAATTGCAAATGGTGACCGATTCTTAATGGATAAAAAAGGCTATGCCTTCATGCCAATTGAGGAACGATTGGAAATCCTCGAAGGTTTTGAGGGAGTTGATAGAGCGGTTGAGTCAATTGATGAAGACATGACTGTATGTAAAACAATTGAGTGTCTTGCACAGGAAGAGGATATCGCGTGCTTTGCGAATGGCGGTGATCGAAAAAATGAAGCCGATATACCTGAATCCGTTGTTTGTGAAAAATATGGAATAGAAATGGAATTCAATATCGGTGGAGGGAAAATACAGTCGAGTTCTAGCCTTGTTGGAGGTGAAGTTGAGAAGCCTTGGGGCTCATACAAAACCTTTGAGAAAGGAGATGGCTACCTACTAAAAAGAATGACTGTTAACCCTGGAGAAATACTCTCACTTCAATCCCATGAGCATCGGTCAGAATTTTGGTATGTTTCAGAAGGGGTCGCAACTGTAGAGTGCGATGGTAATGTATTCGATCTAAACAAGCATGAGTCCACAAACATCCCTCTGAAATCTAAACATCGGCTCAGCAATCAATCGGATGCAGTATTAAAAGTCATCGAAGTGCAGATCGGTGAACTTCTGAGTGAAGACGATATCACACGATATGAAGATCGTTACGAACGTGATTGAATTTCAGCGATTTGCTTGAAGAGATATTCAATAGAGCTATCTGCATTTTTAAATACCTTTCTAATGATGCCGCTATCTGGGGGCGTTTCACAGCCCTCTTCCAGATGAAATGAATTATCCTGCCATGAAATGACCTCGAAGGGCTCCTGATTGATACATTCGTCAGTAACAGGGTGATTGCTTACATTGGCAGAAATATTTATTCTGAATCGGCCCGAACTGAATTCTGCTGCTTCCGGCTTTTCAGTTAATGGGTTGACTCTATATATTAGTTTCAAGGATTCGTCTCTCAGAATTTCAGACTCTTTTAGCGTCTCATGGATCATCTCAAATGAAAGACACTTGTCCTCCGCTGCCTTTTTTAAGGGATCCATTAATCTTTTATACGAACCACAGATTCTCTGTTATCTGAGGAGCAGCCTTTCCATAAAGCGCTTTTTTTTCATGTTCTTGATACACAGAAATCACTGTAAGGAATAGGCAGATGATCAGAATGGCCAATGGAACTTTTTTATTGAATTTCATAATGGTGTGATTATTTTAAATCATTTAATCAAAGTTATGCATTTTTTGATCATACGGACATCAATTGGTGTAGAGCCTTGATTCTCTCCATCAATATTTAGATCATCACCTTGGGTTTCCAGTCTGAAGCCGTCCACCTGCTTATACGTCACCCTGGGATCAAAGATGTGCTTACCAGAAAATAGTTTTAAGAAAATATTCACCACTTGTAACTTTGTTGCACTCTTGAACATAATGATATCAATCAGCCCATCGCTGAAATCTGCATCTGGAGCCATTTTCATGCCCTTTCCAGTGTAAACAGTATTGAGCGCAAGAAAAAATAGGGCATCCTCATCGACCACTTCTTTGCCCATGCTCAAGATGAGTCTCTTTTTCTTCATGGTGGCAATTCCAATTAAAGAAGCAATGTTGTATCTGATCCCTCCCAATATCCTCAACTGATCAGAAATTTGATTGACCCTTGATGCCATTCCCCAGCCAATGATGTTGACTGCATATGAGATCTTTGGGCCTTGTCTTATTTCCATGGCATCAATTTTCATGCTTTCTCCTCGAAGAATATGCTGAATAGCATTTTTGGGCTTCAGTTCTCCTAGCGTCTGCGCGAAAGCATTGCCTGTGCCAGAAGGAATAACTGACAAAGGCAAATCTGATGCCTTTCCAGATTGCATTAGGCCATTTGCTGTTTCATGAATGGTTCCATCTCCACCCATCGCACAAATCACATCACACTCAGGTATTTCATCTGACATCAAATGATTGAAAATGTCTTTTTCTCCTTGGCTCTTGAATACGGTGAACTTCACATTATTTCTTACAAGCTCTTCTTCTATTTGGTGAAAAACTTTTGAAGGAGCACCATTTCCGGCATTTGGATTCAAAACAAAGTGTATTTTTTCA
>DMGO01000131.1:0-3044 GCA_003449795.1 Gammaproteobacteria bacterium
ACCAATATGGGTCTTTCACTTGAAATCAAATCCAAATCATCTCTTGTTAAATCGCCATGAAAGTAATGATGAAATCCCCAAGTAACGAGCGGTTTATCATCTTTCATTTTCTTTTCAATATCTGACAGCCTTTTCAAGTAGGAATCTTGATCTCGATAAGCTTGGGACTGATTGTTTGGCAAATTCCATCCCTCTATTGCAATGATTTCAGCATTCATTGTGATGGCAGATAAGAAAGGGTGAATATGGTGCTCTATAAAACCTGGGACTATTACATCATTCTTAAATTGATCATTGATGCTTGCTTCTGGATATCTATCTTTTAAATCTTTGATAGAGCTGATTGCGAGCACTCGATCATTGCTGATTAAAACAGAATCTGCTGACGAAATTGTCTGGTCGAGCGTTACAATCTCCTTTGCTTTGTATATTGTTAGCTCTTCAGAAGAACTCGCTATGGCGCATTCAAATGAAAATAGAAGTGAAAGCAGTATGAGATAGCTATTTTTCATACCTAAGAGTTATTGGTTAGATATCTTCTTTATGGCCACATTTAATGATTTTTAGACCTTCCGCACCACCCTCAAGAATTGGATTAAGTAGTTCGGCTAGTCCATTCTCAATCCTCCATTGAAGGTATGCTTCATAATGATCTAAAGATTCCCAATACTCAATCAGATGAATGGTTTCAGTGTCTTTCTCTACATGCACATCTATGGATATGCACCCATCAAATGACCTTGTATCACCTAATGCATCTCTGAATAACTGTTTTAACTCTTCAAGCTTGCCGGCTTGTGCTGGGAAAGTAGCAATGACTAGACTTTTCATATTAACTCCTTGATTCTCTGGCGGAGAGAGAGGGATTCGAACCCTCGATACGCTATTAACGTATACTCCCTTAGCAGGGGAGCGCTTTCAGCCACTCAGCCACCTCTCCTTATCTTGAATTATAGATTATACCTGAATAGATGTAATTATCTTAAAGTGTCTAAAGTCCTATGAATATTCTGGCCTTTTGCCCTTAAATTGCCTGAAATAGTTATGCACATTTAGTAAATCAGTTTCAGTATCACCTGTGGGTTGAAATAATTCACCTAAATGTATCAGTTTTGATTCAAAATCAATCCCAGCAAGTAAGATTTGGCTATTTGTCGCCTTAGCAATTCTTAAAAAACCTGACTTCAACCTCTTTACTTTCTTCCTTGTTCCCTCTGGCGAAATGGCAATGATGACTCCTTGGTGTTTTTTGATAGTTGCTGAAACATCATTCATTAACTGTTCTGGCGATGCTCTATCGACAGGGATTCCTCCCAATTTTCTCATCAGTTTTGAGAAGCCATTTTTAAATAAAGTATGTTTGCCGACCCAATAAACTTTCAAATTTAAGCCAAATATAAATGCTAAAGCCAAGAAAAAATCCCAATTAGAAGTATGAGGTCCAGCCACAAGTAAGATTCGATCATCCTTTGGTATATCTCCTTTGAATTTCCATCCTGTAATTGACAGAAAAAATTTGCCTATCTTTTGTAAAAATACTGGATGATTTGCATGAAATTTTTCAGGTATGTGCGTGAGTGATTTATCCATTTGTCTCTCAAAATAATGCGTTCGTATTTCTCTATTATTCGCCCTTATTTTGGAAGCTAATTATATAGAATAATCAGTAAATTATTAGTCATTTATCTCTGCATCTATCAACACGGCAATGAATAAAGCAGGCTCTGTTCCATTATTAATCCATGCATGATTTGTACCTCTTTGAATCACTACATCAAATGGTTTAAGCGAAACTTCATCTTCGTCCAATAATAATGTCACATCGCCTTCTAACAAAATAATATAGTCGATGGTCTTGGTTTTATGCATTGTTGGATGCCGAGTCGTATCAACTCTTTCATGTTCAGCGCCAATTTTCTTGAATGCTTCTGATGCAAGTGATTCAAGTACTTCAATTGGAACACCTTCAGGTGTTGGGTTAATTTTAAAATATCTAAATTTACTACCTCCTTTAGTTGGAGATAGAATGATATCTATATCAGCACGATCAATCTGATCTTGACTCTGAATGGCTTCACCGTCTGTATTCCATATCTCAAACAAACCACCAACATCCTCTCCAATGCTTCTTGAGGGTGGACCATCAATTTTAATGACAGACTTACCATCTGAATTATGACCTGTAACTATTCTTCTCATTTTGCTTCCTCTTAATGTAAATTTCATCGTTTATATGATTATATAAAAGAAATTAAAACTATTAGAGGAGTACAACGATTATGGAGTTAAATCAGAATGTTATGGATATGTGGAACCTCATGGGTCTTTTTATGGTATCCAATGCAATTTACTTTGCAGCCTGTGCATTTCTTATCTGGGTTGGTTTCCGATTTACAAATAATATTTACAATAATCCTGATACAAAGCTTATAGGTAAAATACTGACAACAGTCTTTTGTCTTTCAGTGGCCATGTTTACATTTGGTAATATGACTGCTGGTGGAGAACTTTTTAAGGACGTTGCTGGAGTATTCTATGCTTTACAAGCTTCAGGAGTGGAGATTGGACCAGCAGCTGAAAGATTGATTGCTGCGACTGCAAATGCACCGAGTATCAATCTTATTCAGTCTCTATTCCTTGGATCTGTTGTACTCATGCAGTTGGCACAAACTTGGATGAAAAAATAAAATCTTTTATCCATTTATAAAAAAAGCGCCTCTAGGCGCTTTTTTTTATTCGATTTAGATGCATCAAAGAATCTTTGAGTAGACTATTTACGAAAAACAGTTTGTGAAAAACCAAAAACAAAAAATTGCCATATTTGGTGCAAATGGATCTATCGGGCAAGCCTTATGTGCTCACTATCAAAAACAATCAGATGTATATGCTTTTACTCGTAATGATTTTGATATTGATGAGAGTGGTTTAGTCAAAATTCTTCTAGATGATTTCAATGAGGGCTCAGTTTTTCAAGCTGCAAATAAATTTGATAACAATTTTTTCGATAAAATAATTGTTTCCATTGGCATCCTTCATAATGAGAG
>DMGO01000053.1:0-3630 GCA_003449795.1 Gammaproteobacteria bacterium
TCGTGTTGTGGTAATGCCAAGATTCAGAGGCGTTACATTTGATGCAACTTCACCGCTTCAACGAACGTCATCAGTTTTTGTAGATGGCTTGATCGTTACATCAGGACTTCACAGTCTTCCGATCACTCAAGTTGAGCGAGTTGAAATCATCAAAGGCCCACAATCAGCACTGTTTGGACGTAATACATATTCTGGTGCCATTAATATCGTCACAGCTAAGCCTGGAGATGAGTTTAAAGGTTCAATCGAATATGATTATGCTAACAAGAGTGGCGCATCAGCTACTGGGTTCTTCGAAGGCCCTATTGGTGATATGGTCGGTGCGAGATTAAACTGGTCTTATACAGATAAAGACGGCCACTATATGAATAACAATGCTTTGCTTGAAGCGCCACAAAGATTGGGTGATGAGCAGAGTCTTGCATTAGGTGCCTTAATCGACATCAATCCTTCTGATGACTTGAATATCACTCTTAGAGCTTCAAGATACGAAGATTTAGATGGTCCGGGTGCTTATGCCGTTGCTGGTGGATTGGATGAACACAACTTTTGTGCTCAACCTACCAGTAATGTAACAGGGTGGACTTGCTTCACTGAAAATGGTTTGGAGTCAATTTATCAAGGTAACCTTCAAATCCCTACCTCTCTTGGAGCTTCAACAAGTCTTTATAATTGGAATCGTGCGATGTCACATTTGCAACCTGGTGGAAGCAGAGAAGGTTATTATCCAATTGGTGACCACACTTTTACTGACCTTAAGTTCAATGGATATGGACTTATAAGGGATGGTGAAAGAATGTCAGTAACAATCTCATATGATATATCAGACAGCATGAATCTAAATGTTGCCTATGGATCAAATGATGATGATTATCTTCTTTTCCATGACTTTGATGCAGATGCTGGATTTGGATTCCACACTGCTGCAGCAAGGGTCACTGAAGACGAAACTTTTGAAGTAAGATTATCTGGAACCAATGATCAATTTGATTGGTCTATTGGTGCGACTCAGGTAGACCTTATGACAAAGACACATGGTGGATTCTTTGATGGACGTTCACCATTCTTTTCATACTGGTTTGCTGATATCGGTAATCCAGATGGCGCAACATCTATTTTAACTGCGGATACCTTTGGGGTATTTGCTTCAATTGATTATAGATTGAGCGACAGCATGACTTTAGTTGCTGAAATCAGACGTCAAGAAGATGAAGTTGCCGATAACAGAATTAATGCTTCTGCAGGAAAGAATATTTCTCCTGCAACATTTAAATCAACTTTGCCAAGACTCGTTTTAAAGAACGATCTATCTGACAACTCAATGATTTATGTTAGCTATAGTGAAGGTACGCTTCCTGGTGGCTTTAACCCAGAGGTAGCAGCGAAGCTAAATACGCCAGAACAAATATCAACATTTAATACAGATGTTCCAGGGATTGGTGAAACATATGGTGAGGAAGAACTTACTAGTATGGAATTCGGTTGGAAGAAAACATCTGACGACGGACGTTTTGCTATGACTCTTGCTATGTTTAGCATGGAAAGAAAAGATCAGGTTTATTCTGGTTTTGGAATTATTCCAGCTGACCTGAATTGTGACCCTACAGGTAATGTACCAACGTGTACAGTTGCTTTCAGCGGAAATGGAACTTCCTCTGACATTGAAGGGTTAGAGTTTGATTTCACGTGGGCAGCGTCTGAGAACACAACTGTTCAAGGCGGTGTAGGTTATACCAGAGCGAAGATCGCTAGCTTCCCAGCTGGCGCTGACTGTGGTGACTTTGATGATGTATTTGGTAACTCAAATTGCGTTGGACAAGTCGCAGCTCGTTATCCAGAGTGGCAAGGCTCATTGGTAGTAACCAACGAACGAGAAATGTCTTTCGGTAATCTATACATGAGAGGCGAGCTTTACTACACAGGTAATTACTATGATGAAGTAACAAATATGTCTGTTATACCTAACGCAACAGAAATTAATTTGCGTGCAGGTGTAAGAATGGACAATATCAGTATTGAAGCATACGTTGCGAATTTAACTGATGAAGATGCTCCATTGGGTGGTAATAATATCGCTGACACCAGCGACTTTGTAAGAACAAATACTTTTTCTTATAACTTTGCTGTAGAAAGTACTCATATTCATCTTAGAGATCAGAGAGAATATGGACTTCGTGTAACGTATAATTTCTAATTGTTGCTTATTAAGTAAATATTAGATAAAACATAAGCCCTGTGGCAGATACCATTAGGAATCACCACAGGGCTTTTTTTATTAGAGATTGATGATGAGAAAAAATTTTTATATTGAAACAAAACTGGGCCAGGTTCACGGAAGAAAATATGGTGAATCAAATAAGACGATCATCTGCCTTCATCCAATGCCATATAGTGGTGGTTACTATGACACTTTTTGTAATGACCTTGTTTCTAAAACTAACATTGCTGCCATTTCTCTTGATATGTTGGGATACGGTCAATCATCAAAAATAGAAGAACCGATTTCAATTGAAGACTATGCATTTAATGTAATTGAAGTACTCAAATCATTAAAGGACACAGGAGGGTTATCAGGCGAAGTCACTCTATTGGGCTTTCATACAGGTTCAGCAATTGCCAATGAGATTGCAATACATGAGCCAGAACTAATTGGTAAGGTGATTTTTGTTACCTACCCGTTTTTTGATGCCACAAAAAGAGAACAACTTCTAGAAAGCCAAACCAAGGGATCAATTGAAGAGAGCATTGATTGCTTAAAAGGGATGTGGGAATTCACCATCACAAATAGAAGCGAGGGTATTTCTATTGAAAGGGCATACGAGAATTTTATTGACCAAGTCAAAAACATGCCGGTCAGTTGGTATGGATTTTATTCAATGTTCAATTATCCTTCAGAGGACAGGCTTCCTTTGCTCCAGCATGTTCCATTGATCATCAATGACACGAGTTCATTGACTGAACCAACAAAGATTGCAATGTCCCTCGTTCATAATTCTGAATATATCGAATTGGAAGATGTAAAAGGTGGGATTTTTGAGTTAAATACCGATCAAATCATAAGGCATGTGAGTCGTTACATAGGCGTCTAATATTGGTTAATCGTGCATTCTTAATATCTGGTCGTGTCCAAGGTGTATTCTTTAGGGACAGCACCAAAAAAGAAGCTTTAAAATTGGGCCTTCAAGGCTCCGCAGTGAATCAATCTGATGGCAACGTCAAGGTATGTTTGCGTGGGGAGAGTGAGGATATTGATCTTCTAGAGAGATGGCTGCAAATGGGTCCAGATCTTGCTAATGTTGAATCTGTCATTGAAGTTGATATTGATCAGCAACTAGAGTTAAATGGCTTCAAGGTGGGCTAAGTAGTATGGACTTTCGATTAAATCTCATGATGATGTTGCCGGAATCATTTCGTATGCGAATGATTGGGGATAGAACCATTGAAAAAGATGGCAGAACAATGTCACCAGCCATGCAGATGATTCTTTATATTTTAGAAAAAAGAAGGATCACCACAGATATAGAAAATATCGGAGCAAAAAAGATCCGTGATTTTTATGACACCACCGCAGGATTGTTGCAAAAAAGACCCCCGAGAATGAAGACGATTGATCACCAAATTGATCTCGGT
>DMGO01000053.1:4022-5494 GCA_003449795.1 Gammaproteobacteria bacterium
ATGCTCTATTTCCATGGCGGTGGTTTTTCGATTGGCAGCATAAGAACCCATGATCCGGTCTGTAAATTTTTATCCGAAATGTTGGGCTGGAAAATTTTTTCAGTCGAGTATCGTCTTGCACCTGAGCATCGGTTTCCAGTGCCACTGGAGGATTGCGACAAATCCATGGATTGGTTGATTGAGAATGCCAATCAATTTGAAATAGATATCAATAAGATTGCAGTGGCTGGAGACAGTGCAGGTGGTAATCTTGCAGCTTGTTTATGCATAAAGAGAATAGAAGAAGGAAAAATACAGCCAGAGAGGCAGATCCTATTTTATCCAGCTGTCGACACAGGTGGAGACTATGAATCAATAAAAACATTTACCAATGGTTACTTTCTCTTAACAAAAGAGCTATTGGAGTGGTTTGGAAATAATTATCTTGATGAAAGCGATCACACGAATATTTATGCTGCGCCAATGAATTACGATAAATTAGACATGGTTCCACCCGCATTGATTATCACTGCTGGATTCGATCCACTTCGTGATGAAGGGAAGGCCTATGCTGAAACGCTCCAGAAAAATGGTGTTAAAGTTGATTACAAAGAGTATCCCAGCCTCATTCATGGCTTTTTAAATTTTACCATTGCCCCAGAATGCATGCGAGCAATGGAAGAAATATCAGAGAAAATTAAATCCATCAATTAGAATTAGGTCATGGTTAAAACTCGATTTGCTCCAAGCCCAAGCGGATACCTTCATATTGGAGGTGTCAGGACTGCTCTATATGCATGGCTCTATGCCAGAAATCAAGGCGGAAAGTTTTTGCTTAGGATTGAGGATACAGATATAGAAAGATCTTCTGAAGAGTCGAAATTATCAATTTTTGAGGGAATGAAATGGCTAGGCTTAGATCATGATGAAGAAATCATTCATCAGTCTGAAAGATTTGAGATTTATAAAAAGAGAGCCGATGAATTGATATCTGCAGGGAAGGCATATGAGTCAGAAGGTGCCATCCGTTTTAAATCCGATCGCTCTTCAAATGTCATAATTTCAGATCAAGTGTTTGGCGATGTTGAAGTCAATAGTGATGAAATGGACGATTTCATCATCATGCGTTCAAATGGGGCTCCCACATATCATTTTGCTGTTGTGATTGATGATTTTGAATCAGGCATTACTCATGTCATGAGAGGTGATGATCATCTTAAGAACACCGCAAGGCATATTCAGCTTATGAAGGCTTTTGATTATCCAATTCCTGATTTTGTTCATCTACCAATGATTTTAGGACCAGACGGTTCAAGACTCTCAAAAAGGCATGGAGCCATGAATGTTCTTCATTATAAAGAAGAGGGTTTCTCATCGGAGGCTTTGCTTAACTATTTGGTGAGACTAGGCTGGTCTAAGGGTGATCAGGAGATATTCAGCATTCAGGAAATGATTGATGGATTTGATCTTGTTGGCATCAATAAAGCCAGTGC
>DMGO01000053.1:5664-5810 GCA_003449795.1 Gammaproteobacteria bacterium
CATGAATGTTCTTCATTACAAAGACGAGGGTTTCTCATCGGAGGCTTTACTTAACTATTTGGTGAGACTGGGATGGTCTAAGGGTGACCAAGAGATATTCAGCATTCGGGAAATGATTGATGGTTTTGATCTTTCAGGCATCAATA
>DMGO01000075.1:0-2611 GCA_003449795.1 Gammaproteobacteria bacterium
TTCGTAAATTTCTTCTTGCATGATAGATTTATCCTATCAGAGTACCCACATTTTTACCCTGAACAATATCAAGTAATGCGCCTTTAATGGCCATGTCATAGACTCTAACAGGAAGATTGTTGTCTCTACACATGACGATAGAAGTTGTATCCATCACTTTCAGACCCATTGATATGAATTCATCATAACTAATTTTTTCAAAATGCTTTGCATCTGCATTGGATAATGGGTCATCAGAAAAAACACCGTTGACTCTAGTTGCCTTAATCAGTAAATCTGCCTCTATCTCTACAGCTCTTAGAGAAGCTGCTGAATCCGTTGTAAAATAGGGGTTACCGGTCCCAGCTGCAAAAATTGTAATTCGACCTTTTTCAAGATGCCTTGTTGCTCTTCTACGAATGTAATCCTCACATACTTCATTGACCTTTAATGCAGACATCACCCTTGCGTACATTCCTTGTCTCTCTAACGCATCTTGGATAGCCAGTGCATTAATGATTGTCGCTAACATTCCCATTTGATCGCCAGTTACTCTGTCAATTCCTGATTGGGCAAGCCCTTCTCCTCTGAAGATATTACCTCCGCCAATGACAATACCTAACTCAATACCATTGCTGGTGATTGATTGTATTTCCCCAGCCAAATAATCAAGCACCTTGGGATCAACTCCAAAAGAATGATCACCCAATAAAGCTTCACCACTTAGCTTTAGAAGAATTCTTTTTATATTATTGGAAGGCAACTTAATTCACCGCATCCACTTGAGCTTTGACCTCATCTGCAAAGTTTACTTCTTCAACTTCAACCCCTTCACCCACTTCATAGCGAGTAAATGAGACAACTGAAGAACCACTCTTTTCAAGCAGCTTAGCAACTGTAAAGTCTGGGTCTTTTATAAATTCCTGACCCATTAGAGTAATTGAGTTAATTTGTTTGTTCAGCTTTCCATCAACGATTTTGGGTACAATTTCTGCTGGCTTACCCTCATCTTCGACCTGTTTTGTGAGTATCTTTCTCTCTTCATCAATGACATCTTCGGGGATATCTGATATCTGAATATACTCAGGTTGTGATGCAGCTACATGCATAGCGATGTCCTTTGCAAGTTGTTCATCTCCATTTTCAATGACCACCACTGATGCAATCTTGGTTCCATGAATATATGAGCCCGCAATGCCATTAACCTGTATTCTTTCGAATCTTCTGACTGTGATATTTTCTCCAATTTTTGAAACCACAAATTTTCTATAATCTTCGACAGTATCGAATCCATCAATGGCTTCCTGATTCAGCTGGTCTATTGTCTCTATGGAGTTTGACAAGATTAATTTTGATACATTATTAACAAATTCATCAAAAAGAGTATCTTTGGCAGCAAAATCAGTCTCGCAATTCACTTCCAGAATACTTAGATAATCACTACTAATCTCGACCTTAACCAAGCCTTGTGCTGTAGTTCTACCAGACTTTTTATCTGCCTTTGATTGACCTTTTTCTCTTAATAGTATTTTTGCTTTTTCAAAATCACCTTCAGACTCAAGCAAAGCTTTTTTACAGTCCATCATTCCTGCATTGGTTTCCTCTCGGAGTTTTTTTACATCGATTGCTTTGATTTCCATGATTCCCTCTGTTACTTGTCTTCCTTATTTTCATCCTCTGCTGGAGCTTCCTCTTCAGCTGGAGCTTCCTCTCCTGGAGCCTCCTCTTCAGCTGGAGCTTCCTCTGCTGGAGCCTCCTCTTCAGCTGGAGCTTCCTCTGCTGGAGCCTCCTCTTCTGCTGGATTTTCCTCTGCTGGAGCCTCCTCTGCTGGAGCTTCTTGTGAAGTTTTCTTTATTACTATTTTCTTTTTCTTTTTGATCTTAGTAGTAGAAATTTTTCCTTCACTATCAACTTCAACAAAGTCGTCCTCAATTTCCTCTAATATTGGAATTGTACTCTTACCTTCTTTATAGCTCTCAACTATCAAAGAAGTGATGAGTTCGGTTGTTAGTCTTGAATCATCGTTTGAAGGAATAAGATAATCGACTCCATCTGGTGATGAATTGGTGTCAACAATAGCCAAAATTGGTATACCTAGAACCAGTGCTTCCTTCACGGCATTCTTTTCATAATTTACATCAACAATAAAAATTGCATCAGGCAACTTATTCATCTTTCTGATACCACCTAGGCCTTTTTCGAGTTTCTCATGAGATCTTCTTAGTGTTAGCACTTCTTTCTTTGAAAGCCCCTGAATATTTTCTTCTTTTAACGCTTCTTCGAGATTTTCAAGTTTTTTGATCGATTTTGAGATTGTTTTGTTATTTGTGAGTGTTCCACCAAGCCATCTATTAGATACATATGGCATATCACAAGTAACGCCTGCGTTTTTGATTGCATCTTTTACAGATTTCTTTGTGCCTACAAAAAGAATCGTCCCTGATTGAGCAGCCAAGTTCTTAACAAAATCAGAAGCAGCCTCTATTTGGGGGATAGTTTTTTCTAGATTGATTATATGAATCCCGTTTCTGTCGCCATAGATGAAGTCCTGCATCTTGGGATTCCAATATTTGGTCTTATGACCAAAATGTGCTCCTGCTTCGAGCAGGTCACGAATGTTTACTTTTTTCAT
>DMGO01000022.1:0-5022 GCA_003449795.1 Gammaproteobacteria bacterium
TTATGGATCTAATGCCGTGGGTGGTGTTGTCAGTATATTTACTAAGAAAAACTCTCAACGAGAAGACTATTCTGTGACCCTTGGATCGGATGAAACAAAAGAAATCTCATTGTCAAAAGTGGTTCACAACGACTCCACACACTATGGTTTTTCTGCAACGCTTTTTGATACCGATGGATACCCAAGTAAAACAGGAAGCGATGTTGACGATCCTCATGAAAATCGGTCGGTGAATGCTTTCATTAAGAAAGACTTTGAAAAATTTTCCATCGAGGGAGGTTTTTGGACTAGCCAAGGTGAGACAAACTATAAAGATTTCTTCTTGTCTTCAATCAGTCAGGATTTCCACAACACAACAATGAATTTTAAACTGAATCAAGAGGTCGGTGAAAAATGGTCTTACAGTCTTGAAGCAAGATATAACAAAGACTTTCTAGATCAAAATAACAGCGATGATTTCAATCACAGTGAGCGAACTGGCCTTGAATGGATCAATCAATTTGAAGTCAATCAATTCAATAAAACTCTTGTTGGCATAATTATCGACGATGAAACATTCACTGCCAGCAATTACGGCATTGGAGTCGATGTGGACTTTGAAAATAAAGCCATGTTTATTGAACATCTATATTCGAAATCAAATCATCAAGCTTTGATAGCATTTCGAACGAGTAATAGCGATTTCACAAAAGACAAAGATGCGTGGAATGTTGAATACGGTTACAGAATTAATCCAAATTTAAGAGTGATGATCCTAGGAGGGTCTGCCTACAGAAATCCATCCGCATTCGATCTTTATGGTTTTGGCGGAAACACCTCGCTTGTCCCAGAGAAATCAAAAAAGTTTGGCATTGGATTTTCAGCAAGTCTAAGCGAGTCAACGGAATTGGATATGAGATTCTTTGATAATGAGATCGATGATCTAGTCGCATTCAGTTATTTGGATTGGAAGCTTTATAACATTGAGGAAGCAGAAACCAGGGGGGTTGATATGAATGTGGTAACTCAGCTCAATAAATGGGATCTAAAATTGAATGCCACCATTCAAGATCCAAAAAATCTGACCAACAACAGTCAATTACTCAGAAGACCCAAAAATTCTTATGGCATGACAATGGGAAGAACCATTGGCGCAGTGGCAGTAAATCTAAATATCAGAAGAGAATCGACTAGATATGATTTTGGAGGATTGGAACTTGATGGATATACATTGATGAATGCTTCATTGCGATGGCGTATCAACCAACAACTGATGATAAATGCTTCTTTTAATAATGCACTCGATGAAAACTATGTCCTTGCAAATGGCTACAACACACCAAAAAGGAAAATCTACCTTGGTTTTAATTACATGATGAACTAAAACCATTGGCTCGAAAGCATCAATCTAGTTACTATTGATAATATGGGTAACCGATTGACAAAGATTTTCACCAAAAAAGGTGATGATGGCACCACGGATCTTGGAGGCAATAACAGGGTTGAGAAATTCGATTCTCAAATTATTGTTTACGGGGAACTAGATGAGCTCAGTGCAGCAATTGGGCTAATCACCTGCCAAGAAAATATTCCACCTGATATTCAAGATTTTCTTCAATCTGCTCAACAAGAAATGTTTAATATTGCAGGCGAGTTATCAGCACCTGAATTTCAATCATTGGATGAAAAAAAAGTTGTCGCTGTAGAAAATTTTATAGATCAAATTAATGAAAATCTTCCGGCTCTAAAGGAGTTTGTTGTACCTGGTGAAGAGATTAGATCTGCCCAAACCCATATGGCAAGAGCTATATGCAGAAGAGCGGAGAGATCCCTAGTGAAACTGTCTAAAGAGAGAGATGTGAATTCATTTGCATTGAAATACCTAAACAGACTCTCAGATGCTTTTTTTGTAATCGCAAGACTCTTGGCCAGAGAATCGTCTACTGAGGAGCAGCTCTGGAAACATGAGAGAGCTACAAAAGAATAGTCATGGATATTGAGATCATACTTGAGCCTGATTTGCATCCAAATGAGATAGCTGAAATTGCAGTAAAAGCAGAAGAATACGGCGTCAGAGCGCTTTGGTCCTCAAACTATCATCAGAATTGGGACGCTTTCATGAGTCTGGTTCCAGCCGCACAAAAAACAAGTAAGATTTTATTAGGGCCATTAGCTATAAGTCCTTTTGAAATGCACCCGCTAAAAATGGCCAACTCACTTCTCACACTAAACGAAATGTCAGAAGGTCGAGCTATTATTGCGGTGGGTGCTGGAGGTGGAACATTAGGGGCAATGGGAGAAAAACCATTCAGAATTATTAGAGCTGTCAGAGAAGCATTGGAAATTATAATCATGGCTTCTCAAAAAAAATTAAATATTAAATATGAAGGAGAAATATTTAAGGTCACCAGACCTTTCATGCAAGGTTTTACATGGGCAAAAACTGATCGGCCCAAAGTTTATACATGCTCAACAGAAGAGCAAATGCTCAGATTAGGTGGGCAATATGCTGATGGGCTCCAAATGAGCGATGTTGCTCTTCCAATGTTGAATGAAGCTATGAAAAATATCCAAGTAGGGCTATCAAAAAGAGAGGAATCAGTTGAGGATTTTAGAATTGGTAACTTCTGGGCTTGGCACATTAAAAAAGATAGGGAAGAATCGATGAAAGAGGCTAGAAGAGAATTGATTTTCAGAGGATCACTTTTGCCTCCATTTTCCCTACATCATTTTTTAACTGACGAAGAAGCACAAATTGTCATTGATAATTACAATGCAGGTCCAAATAATGAATTCGCTAAAGCATATATCAGTCGTTCAGGTGTCATTGAAAACGTCCCGGAAGACCTTGTAAATAAATTAATAGATGACCTCAGTTCGGCGGGTGATATGGGTGACATTGATAAGGAATTAGAGCGTTTTTATCAATTTAAAGAGGGAGGAATAACCGATTTATCAATCAGATTATTTGACGATCCCTGGAATGGCCTTAAGATGATCGGCGAACAGGTCTTGCCTGCTCTAAAACAATGATTCCAAATCCAATTAAATGGTTTGAGCTTGAACTCAAAAGGATTCTTATGCGTATTCTTCTAGATACCGAGAGAGACAAAAGAGCTAAGAAAAAAAGAGAACAAAAGAGATCACGGGAAGGAAGGAATCATCTGATTTATTATTTTCACCAAGTCGATGACCCCTACTCTCATCTATGCGCTCAAGTGATTCCTTTAATGAAAGAACAATATGAAATTGAGGTGGAATCTTACCTTGTGCCTCCGCCAACCAAAGAGGCGGCCCCACAACCAGATTTATTGATGAGACATAGTCTAGATGATGCAAAATCGATTGCGCCATACTATGGTTTACAATTCCCTTTGGTCAATGATTTACCAAATAATGAAATCACTAGAATTGCTCAATCAGCCCTCATTTCTCTAAAAGATTACACATCAGAGGATCTCATTAAGATAGGCAATCTCTTATGGAAGAATAACCTATCAGGCATTGAAGAGATAATTACTTCAATGCCGAATGATGATGTTATCGATGATGTACTTTCTTCAAATTCTAAATTGAGGAAAAAATTTGGACACTATCTGGGTGGCATCTTTGTTTATGAAGGTGAGTGTTATTGGGGTATCGACCGGTTGCCGCTTCTTGAGAAAAGATTGAAGAAACTTGGCTTGAGAAAGAATGATGGGCCAGATGTAGTAGAAAGAAAATCAGAAGAGATGAAAGAGGTCAAAATATTAGACTTGGAAATAGATGTACTTTGGTCAGCAAGAAGTCCTTACAGTTACTTGGCAATGAAACCATTAGCAGATCTTGCGAAAAAATATCATCTAAATCTAAATTACAAAATTATTCTACCAATGGTGATGAGGGGCATGAAAGTAAGCCTTGAGAAAAGAACATACATTACAAAGGATTGCAAAAGAATTGCTGATCAGAACGGTATTCCATTCGGAAACATAGTTGATCCATTGGGATATGCAGTTGAACGTTGTTACTCACTTTATCCTTTTGCTAAAAGGCATGGGAAGGAAGAGAAGTATCTTTGGGCTTTTGCCGAATCAGTATGGGCAAATGGTAAACACGGGTATCTGGAAAAGAATCTAAAAAATATTATCGAATCCATTGGGTTGAGCTGGAATGACGCAAAAAAAGAACTGGATTCAGAAAACTGGAAGAATGTGGTCGAGAAAAATAAAGAAACATTGTTCAAATTGGGTAAATGGGGTCCTCCAACAATAATTCTTAAAAACAAAGAAGGAAAAGAAGAGCTGGTTGTTTGGGGTCAAGATCGTATTTGGCTTATTGAAGAACGAATTAAAATGATGCAGACCTGTGTGAATTAAGCTAAATTAAATTTTTTTATTAAGGACGGCAAATGGAATCAAAATTAAAAGTATTTATCACGGGTGCCAGTAGTGGAATAGGATCAGCCCTTGCAGAAGAATATGCGAAACAAGGCGCAATCATTGGCCTAGCTGCAAGAAGGCAGGATAAATTAGAGCAAATAAAATCCAGTTGCGAATCATTGGGAGCAGAAGATGTTAAGACATATAACCTAGATGTGACCAATGAAGAAGAATCGATGACTGTCGCGAAAGATTTTATGAATCTGAAAAGAGAAGGCATCGATGTGGTGATCGCAAATGCAGGTGTCGCATTCTCAGATAGCCTTTCCTCGGGTAATCCAAAGCAAATCAATCAAACACTTGCGATCAATATTCTTGGCGTAACCAATACAATTATCCCTTTTATTCCAAATATGAAAAATCAAAAATCGGGTTCACTGGTCATCATTTCATCAATTGCAAGTTTTACTGCGCCGCCCTATTTTGGTGGATATGCGGCATCAAAAGTTGCAGTGAGACGATTGGGAGATACATGGAGAAGATCTTTAAAGAAATACAAAATTGATGTCACAACAATCTGCCCTGGCTACATAAAAAGTGAAATGACAGATGTCAATGAATTCAAAATGCCTTTCCTAATGGATACAGATGTTGCTGCAAGAAAAATGATTAAAGCTATTGA
>DMGO01000134.1:0-2795 GCA_003449795.1 Gammaproteobacteria bacterium
AATTATCGCTGGATTATTTTAGCGGTCTGCTTTTTCACAATAACTTTCACAAATGGCTTAACGCTGGGTGGATTGGTTGTTTTCGATAGAGAATTACTGGATTATTTATCTGAAGTGACTGGCGGAGAAGTTCTGAGGCAAGAGTTAAAGCTTAAGGACGCAATCACACTTTGGTCTACTGCTGTTTTTGCATTTATAGCAGGAATTATTATTGATCGGGTAGGTGTTCGAGCCTTAATGATTTCTGGCATGTTCTTGCTATCCGCAACGTTCTATTTTTATGCTCAATCTGATTCTTTGGCTGATATGTATGTCATTCATATATTTCAAGGAATGGTATTAAGCATGTCTGGGATGGTAATCAATGTCGTCCTTATATCAAAATGGTTCAATGATAATAGAGGCTTGGCCATAGGGGTCCTGCTTGCTGGTACAAGTGTTGGAAATGGAATATTTCCACAAATAAATACTTATCTACTAACCATCAGTGATGGTGACTGGCGTCAAGTAATGATTTGGCTGGCTTTGATTCCATTGGCTTATATTCCGGTTCTATTCGCATTCATTAAAGAAAAGCCAGAAGATGTAGCAGTCAAAGAAGATAATCAAACTAGCAATGATTTCAAAGCATCGAGTATTGAAGGAGGCTTCACACTTCAACAAACATTGAGATCAGCTAATTTTTGGTTCTTATCTGTCATGGCTTTCTGTACCTTTTATTCCATATTGGCAATGATTGGTCATGTATTTCTGATGCTAGATGGAGAGGGTTACTCTCCACAAATCTCTGCAACCGGTGTCTCTATAATCTTCATCGGCGGTTTTATCGGTAAAGTAATCAGCGGCAAGTTGGCAGAGATGATTGGACGAAAAATAGTACTTGTTGGTGGAGTAGCAATGATGTTACTTGGATCGCTCTTAATCGTAAGTTCAATCTTTTATAAGAATCCCTTATTGATATGGATCGGTCTTATGCTCTATGGAACAGGATGGGGCGGCCTGTACACTCTGATTCAGCTTCTTGTGGCAGATTTATTTGGCCTCATTGCAATTGGAAAAATAATGGGAGTAATCAATATTATAGATACAATTGGCGGAGGACTGGGACCTATCATCACAGCTGTTATATATGATTCAACACAAAACTATCTACTGCCATTTCTTGTCATTTCTGCACTCTTAGTGATCGCTTTAATATCATCTTCAATGCTCAAAATTGATGATAAAGCAATAGAACAAAGTAGATAAGATTGATATCCATTATTCAAAATAAAAACCCAGATTACCGCTGGGTCATACTTGCAATTTCTTTTCTATTGATGACCGTTGTCAATGGGATGACATTTGGTGGGCCTACTGTTTTTGATGATTTGCTTCTCGAGAATCTCAGGAACGCATCTGGAGAACCCATATCGAGGGCTGAGTTAAAATTCAGAGAATCTATAATGATCTGGTCAGCTGCAGGTTTTGGCTTTCTCAGCGGTACTTTTGCAGATAAGTTTGGCGTAAAACCAATTATGCTTAGTGGCTTACTATTATTCTCATCGCTCTACTTTATTTTTGTCGATGTTGAAACGCTCACTGATATCTATCTTATATATCTTGGCTTCGGACCTTGTTTAATATTTGTTGGCTCATTGACCAACGTGATTTTAATTTCAAAGTGGTTTACTAAAAATAGGGCGCTGGGGCTTGGGATTATGGCTGCTGGATCCAGTATTGGCTCAGCCTTCTTAACTCCATTTTATGCATGGCTATTGAATTATATGGACTGGAGATCAGTCATTTACTTCAATGCTTTTATTCCTTTGATCATGATCGTCATAGTACTTTTTTTACTTCATGAGAGACCTATTCAGACTAGATCTTCATCAAATCAAAAAGATGTCCTAATGTCTGGTTTTTTATTCACAGAAGCACTTAAATCAAAAAACCTCTGGTTCCTGATTCTGATGGCAATGTGCATTTTTTATACAATGATGGGAATGACCACCAATGCATTCCTTTTTTTAAGAGACAGTGGTTTTGACAGGCAAGTTGCATCAGTGAGTGCAACGATATTATTCATGGGTAGTTTAATTGGAAAAATATCGTGTGGATTTTTTGCTGAACGATTTGGAAGAAAAAAAGTTTTAATCTCTTATTTCATTGGGTTTATCTCAGGTTCAATTCTTCTGACGATAGCAGCTGGCACAAAAGATGCTTTATTTATATGGTTTGGATTGGGTATTTTTGGAACAGGTTTTGGTGGCATCTATACGCTAAAGCAACTTTTATCTGCTGATTTATTTGGCTTGAGATCATTAGGAAAAATCACGGGATTAATTAATCTCACCGATACAATAGGCTCAGGACTTGGTCCTGTGATGACTGCCTTATTTTTTGATATGACTGGTGACTATCAGACTTCTTTCTTGATCATCACTTGTGTTACTTGTTTGGGTCTCATTTTTTCATTATTTTTAGATGTAAATGACAGTGAGATTGAGAGAAGCAAATCTGAATCTGGATAGTTTTTTGAAGTATAATTAACCAATGAGTACAGATTTAAACAGACTTGATAATGAAATAACGCTGATAACAGGTGCATCAAGAGGCATCGGTGCTGGCATTGCAAAATTATTTGCTGAGTCAGGTTCATATGTTATAGGTACTGCAACTACAAAAGAAGGAGCAGAATCAATATCACATAGATTCAATCAAGATAGCACTAAAGGAGAAGGCATCGTCTTGGATGTTTCTAACTCCGAAGATGTTCACAAAATGATCAAGGATCTAAAGGAAAGAGACTTATT
>DMGO01000058.1:0-17636 GCA_003449795.1 Gammaproteobacteria bacterium
AAGCATCCTTCATTTCATATTGCACATAGAATTCACATACCCATCACAACCAATGACCTTGTTCGCTTCACCATAGGGGGCAGACCATTCCATCTAGAAGTTGGAAAGGTTTATGAAGTCAATAATCAAAACACTCACAGTGTTATGAACCGAGGCAAGGAGGATCGAATCACATTTATATTTGATTACATGCCTCCTGACATCAGAGACAAGGCAAAATCAGTCTAAACTTCTGGAAGTTCGTTGAGTACGGGCTCTAAAATTTCAATCAGCGGACCCAATTCAGATTCATAATTCTTCCATGCAAACATTGCGCCTTTATAGATCGGTTGCCTCACTTGTTCTGAGCTAGCAGTATTAACAGATCGTTTATTTTCATAGAACTTTAGACATCCTTCTTCCCATTGAAGACCGCAGTAATCAATTAGTTTTTTTGTTTCTTCTTCTTGGTTTTCAATCAGGTTCTCATAGCTGATGTCATAGATGTCACCTGGGTATATTTCATGCCAGTGGTTCATCAGACGAACGTATTCAAGGTAATACTCTCCTATTTCAAAGAGGTCATAGCTCCAAGATTGACCTTTATAAAATAATTGCTTAAATGAACTGACACAGCTGTCTAATGGATGTCTTTTTGCATTGATGATTTTTGCATTTGGAAGAATGGTTTTAATGAATCCAATGTGTGCAAAGTTATTGGGCATTTTATCAATGAAGTAGGGCTTGTCTGTTCTGTATCTCATAGATGTTTTAAGATAATCTTCCCCAAATTCAATCATTTCCTCATCGGTCATGTGTTTGACAGCATCAGGATATTTGACCCCTGGAGGCTTTATTTTTGTCAGCTTTCTTCCTAGCAGGGAAATATCAGGCAGCTCTCTTGTGCCTTCGACTTTGCTATGGCTTGCTAGAATTTGCTCAACCAATGTTGACCCTGACCTTGGCAGTCCTAGAATGAATATTGGCGCATCACTTTGGCAGCCCTTGCCTTTGGTGGTTTTAACAAAATCTTTGGTGAATGTTTCCATCAAGGTTTCATGAGTCACTTGTGTTGTCACTGAATCATAGACCTCTGTTTGTCTTCTTAACTCATTTCCTGTGAAAAAGTGGTACCAAGCCTCGTCGTATTTCTTTTGTTTTTCTTTTGCGTTGGCAAGCGCGATATGAAAAAAAGCTTTGCTTGCTGGTGGAAGATCAGGATTCTGAACATGCTCCTCCATCTTATCTATTTCAGATTGTTCAAATGTATATGTTTTTAGATTCGCAAGGCTCCAATATGCTTCTGAGAACATGGGTTGCGCTTCAATGCATTTCTTATATGAAGCAACGGCATCATCATAACGACCAATGGTCTTGAGTATATTGCCCAAGCCCATGTTGCTTCCAATGTGCTGGGGCTCTATTTCGAGAGCGCTTTTATAGGACTTTATTGACCCTTCATGATCATCCATTTTACCCAGAATGCTTCCTCTGATCATATGTCCGAATGGTAATTTTGGTTGAAGCTTGATGACTCTTTGGACTGCATCCAGCGCTTTTCCATAATCCTCCGATTCGGTATATGTTTCTGCTAAATCAGCCCATGCACCTGCGAATCTTGGTTTGATTTGAACAGCTCTTTCTAGAAGAACAATGGCATCGGGTCTTTGCTCCATCTTATTTGCAATGCTTGCCAGTAATCTCAATCCATCCACATCATCTGGATACTCTCTTAAAGTCTCCCTGGTAATTTTTTCAGCCTCTTCGATTTGTCCTCTTGCAAATGCTTGTGCGGCTGTTGCAAGGCGTTCTTTTGTTGGCTCAAGTGAGAGTGCAGATTTATAAAACTCATTCGCCTCATCGTTTCTTCCAAGTTTTTTATATATTTTCCCAAGCTTGATCATAGCGCCAGCATTATCGGGTTTGAGCTGGAGCACTTTTTTAAAGGCTTCGATTGCATTTTCCGGCTTATTTTGTGCCAACAAAGCATTGCCCAATTCTTCATGTGCCGGTGGGAAATCTGGAAATGCTCTAAGAGTGTGTTTTAATCGTTTCACAGCTGATCCTGATCGCCCTTGTCTGATAAGAGAAACAGCTAGTAATACTTGGATGTTTGGATCACTGCTTGAAACCTCTTTAATTGTTTTTCTGCAGATCTTTTCTGCCATGACATGATCACCAGCATTCAAGAATTCGAGCGCTCTCTCAAAAGATGCCTTTAGGGCTGAATGTTCGTCTTTGACCATATTTTTTTCTTAAAGGATTATTTGGCTGATCTATTTTGCCTTGATGTGATCCAAGCAGCAATACACAATCCTAGTGTGACCACAACAATTAAGATTGTGGCCAATGCATTGATATCTGGAGAGACGCCCAGACGAACCTTAGAGAATATCAACATAGGAAGGGTTGTTGCTCCAGGGCCAGAAACAAAACTGGCAATCACTAAATCATCCAACGACAAGGTGAACGATAAAAGCCATCCAGAAATCATCGCGGGAAATATGATTGGCAGAGTGATATCCCATAAAACTCGAAGTGGCCTTGCTCCCAAATCCATTGCTGCTTCTTCTAATGAATCATTGATCTCAGTTAATCTTGATTGAATGATCACTGCAACATAGGCCATGGAGAATGTGATGTGAGCAATTGTAATGGTATTCATTCCTCTTGAAGTTGGCCAACCTATGAAATCTTGCAGTGACACAAACAAAAGCAGCAGGGATAGCCCAGTGATCACTTCAGGCATCACCAATGGAGAAGCAATCATTCCTGAGAATAGCAATCTTCCTCTGAATTTTTTTATCCTCGCCATGATAAAGCCAGCCATCGTTCCCATGATTGTTGCAAATGTTGCTGTGATAGCAGCTATTTGAAAACTCAACAGTGCAGCATTTAAGATATTCTCATTGTTGAATAACTCGACATACCATCTAAATGACCATCCACCCCACACGGTCACCAATCGAGAGTCATTAAATGAGTAAATAATGACTAGAAGAATTGGGATGTATAAAAACGCAAAACCAAAACAAAGGGCTGAAAAGATGAATCTTGATCTCTGATTCAACATTACGCTGCTGCCGCCGATGTTTCTTGCGCTTGTTTCTTTTGGAAATAAACAATTGGTAGAACCAATAACAAAAGAAGAACAATCGCAACTGCCGATGCAACCGGCCAATCTCTATTGAGGAAAAATTCATCAAAGAGAACCCTTCCAATCATCAATGTGTCTGCACCACCGAGAAGTGCAGGTATAACATATTCACCGATCGCTGGTATGAATACTAATAAGCATCCTGCAATGATTCCTGGCATTGATAACGGCAAAGTGACATCCAAAAACCCTTGCCATTTTTTCGCACCCAAGTCTGAAGCTGCCTCTAGCAACCTCACGTCGAGTTTGACCAGGTTCGCATATAGCGGAAGTATCATATACGGCAGATATGAATAAACCATACCAATGTATACAGCTGTATCGGTATATAGAAGCTCGAGGGGTTGATCGATGACACCCAACCAAAGTAAAAACCCGTTTATCAATCCATTTGTTTTAAGAATTCCCATCCAAGAATAGACCCTTAAAAGAAAAGAAATCCAGAAAGGTATAACAACCAATAAGAGTAGAATGTTTCGAGTGGGCTGTGGTGATCTCGCTATTCCATATGCAATTGGATATCCAATCAGCAAGGTAAAAAGAGTTGCAATAAAAGCAAGTTTTACAGAATTGAGATAGGTAACGAAGTAGAGCGAATCTTGAAACAAATACAAAAAGTTATCAAATGTCGTATAGATTGAAAATCCACCATCCGAGCTTTCATTAAAGAATGGTGTAAATGGAGGTTGAGCAATGATTGGATCAGCCAGACTGATTTTGAAGACAATGACAAAGGGAGCGAGGAAGAAAAGCAATAGCCAAATATAAGGAATGGCAACAATAAAGTATCTCCAGAGATTTTCTCTGATTGAATTATTTGTATTTACAAGTAAACCAGACACTATTCACCCAATAACATCAGGCTGTCATTATCCCAAGAAAGGTAAACCTCATCTTCCCACTTAATGGACTGCTCAACTCGATCTCTATTCTGCTTACTGACCTGAATGACATGCCCACTTTCAGTTTTGACACGATAAATAGAAAGATTACCGAAGTATCCAAAGTCTTCAACAATACCTTTGATATGACTTTGGTCATCATTCGTTGGCATGTTTTTTTCGATCATTACTTTCTCTGGTCTCAGGGCTACAGTCATTTCAGATGCATTCGCTTGTTCAGTTTGATCAAACTTTAACTCACCCCCAAGTGCGGCACAGTCGACAATGATCTCTTTGTCATTTTGTTCAGTGACGATCGCTTCAAGAAGATTGATATTGCCCAAGAAGTCAGCCACAAACTTAGAACTTGGATTTTCATATATTAAATTTGGAGAACCTATTTGAACAAACTGCCCTTGTTCCATGATCGCAATTCGATCTGACAGCGTCATTGCTTCTTCTTGGTCATGCGTGACAATTACAAAGGTTATACCAAGTTCATCATGAATATCCATCAGCTCAAACTGAGTGCTCTGCCTGAGCTTTTTATCCAATGCCGCCATGGGTTCGTCTAGGAGAAGAACTTTTGGCTCTTTCACAAGCGATCTAGCCAGAGCGACTCTTTGAGACTGGCCGCCAGAGAGCTGGTTGGGTTTTCTGTTTTCATAACCTTCAAGTTTCACTAATGTGAGCATTTTCTGAACTTTTTCTTCAATGCTTTCTTTTTGCAATCCTTCTTTTTTTAAACCATATGCAATATTCTCAAACACACTCATGTGTGGGAATAAAGCATAGTTTTGGAACATGATGTTTACAGGTCTGTCATATGGAGCCACTGATGTCATGTCCACGCCATCAATTAGTATGCTTCCTTGGCTAGGTATTTCTAAGCCAGCCAATATTCTCAAAAGGGTCGTTTTACCAGAGCCCGATGCCCCAAGTATGGAAAAAAGCTCGCCTTTTTTGATTGCTAAATCAACATTGTCTACGGCAATAATCTCACCAAAATGTTTACTGACACCTTTTATTTCAATGAAATTTTGTTCATCACTTGTCATTTTCTTTCTCGTTTTTTGATTCCTGTTTTAAATCGACTAAAAATTCTTGTTTTTATCCTTGTGTATTTTGGTGGATCTACCTCTGTGAAAAAGAGTCGATCCATGATCTCAGGTGTTGGGTAAACTGCCGTGTCATTGAGTACCTCTTCCTTTATGAAAGGTTTTGCATCTGGTACAGGGCTTGCATAATGCGTCAAATTGACAAAATCTGCACTGACTTCAGGTCGGAGAAGATAATCAAGCAATAAATAAGCATTCTCTAAATTCTTTGCATCTTTTGGAATCACGATGATATCTACCCAAAGTAGCCCTCCTTCCTCAGGCACAAAATATCTCAGATCAATGTCTTTACCCGCTTCACTCGCTCGAGCACTCGCTGTGGCGTAATCACCAGCCCAACTCATCGCGATGCAAACATCACCGTTTGCCAGATCATTCAGTAATGTGCTTGAAGTGAATTTTTTTATGTATGGTCTCGCCTCATGTAAAAGATCCTCTGCTTCCTGGAGCTCATCTGGATCTTTTGAACTGTCATCATAACCAAGATAGACAAGTGCTTGAGGGATGACATCTGTGGGTGAATCAAGGATGCTGATGCCGCAATCTGCAAATTTTGAGATTGTCTCAGCATCATAGAGCATGTCAGCACTGCCAATTGGTGGATTAGGATCTCTGGCAAGAATTTTCTTTGCATCATAACTGACGCCAGTTGATCCGTAGCTGTATGGAATCATGATTTTATTTCCAGAGTCAATTTCATCGAGCATCTCCATTAGCATTGGGTCGAGTTTTTCAAAGTTTGAGAGTTTCGCAGGATCAATTTCATGAAATATTTTAAGCGGCATCAATCTTTTTGAATACATACTCGAGTGAACCACCAAATCATATCCAGAGTTTCCTGCCAAAAGTTTTGCTTCAACAATCTCAGAAGAATCATACTCATCGTAATTGACTTTTATGCCATATTCTTCCTCAAAATCTCTGATGGTTGATTCGCCAATGTAATCTGCCCAGTTATAGAAATTAACAACCCCTTCAGCCTGTGATAGCTGAGAAAGAAATAGTATCGGCAGTAAAGCCTTAATTAAATTTAATTTCATAATCAATTTGGGTTATGCAGATTTTTTTTCGTTGTTGTTTCCAATTACATTGGTCATCAAGATACCTATAACAATAAACAAGCAACCGATGGACATCAATAACGTTATCTTTTCTTCGAGTAAAGCATAGGCCCATAACATTCCAAAAACTGGAACAAGCATCGCAATAATTGATGTGCTTACAGGTCCAACATTCCTAATCAGAATAAAGTAGGGGATATAAGCCAATCCAGTACAAAAAGTAGCTAAATAAATAACGCTGATCATCGATTCAGTCGTAACTATATCCCAGGGGATTGGAAAAAAAATCAATAGAGGAGCAATACAAATAGTTGCAGCAACCATACTTGCTGCTGCCATGAGCTTGGTGTCTTTGAAATTTAACTTAAAGATATAAACCATTGAGAGGCCATACATCATTGCACCCATGACAGCAGAGAGATTTGCCATCGGATGAAATTCCAATGCGTCAACTCCCACAAAAATGATCAAGCCAATAATGCCCATCAGAATGCCTAAAAATTGGATCCATCTGAATGAGAATCCCAGCAATAGAATTGAAAAAAGAAAGGCAAACAGTGGCGTGCTTCCATTCACAACTGCCATTGAACCCGCATTGATGTAATAGGCAGATAGTGCAAAGAACATAAACGGTATGGTCACATTTGTAGCACCAACTATGAAGACTGGAACAAGATTATCTCGGATGGTTTTAAAATGCTTTGGCCTAATAAATAAGAGACTAAGAATAATTGCCGAAATGAATAGCCGCATAAAGACCAAACCAACTGCCCCAAAGATTGGCGTTGTTTGTTTAATGAATACAAATGCGCTGCTCCAAACAGCTGAAAGTCCAATGATAGAGACCCAATCAAGAATGGCTGGTTTATTTTTCAAGAAACTGACCCTTTTAGAGATCCTTAAGACCTTTCTTAAGAAGGCCTCCAGCGATAATGAGACGCTGAACTTCTGAAGTCCCTTCCCAGATTCGATCTACTCTAAGCTCTCTATAAAATCTCTCGGCAGCAAATTCTCTCATATAGCCTCTGCCTCCAAAGATTTGTACAACTCTGTCTGCAACTTTATTTGCCATTTCTGAAGCATAAAGTTTGACTGCAGAGCATCGATAATGAAGTGCTTTCACATCATCTTCTCGATCATGCGCCATAGCTGTTTCATAAAGCATCAGTCTTGTTGCCCAAAGTTCAGTGACACTGTCAGCAAGCATAAATTGGATTGCTTGTTGTTCTGATAAAAGTCCGCCTTTAACTTTTCTCTCTTGAGAAAATTCAGTTGCTTCTTCTATTAATCTTGCAGCTGCACCACAGCATCTAGCAGCGATCATCAAGCGTTCCCTTCTGAACCATGCCAGCGAATAACTCATTCCATCTTCTTCTGATCCAATCAAGTTCTCGTCGGGTATGAAAACATCATGGAATTTATAAATAGGATGATGACTATCAAATGTATGAGAAAAAAGCGGTGTTCGAACATGCTCAATTCCTTCTTGGTCCATATCTAGGAAAAATAAAGCATCACCAATTACATCATCTCCATCTTGGATGACTGCTTGGATAAAAAAGAAGTCGGCATGATTGGCGCCAGTTACATACCATTTCTCACCATTGACAACATATCCACCATCCACTTTTTTTGCAGTGGCTGAAACATCAAGCTCTGAACCTGACTCAGATTCCGTGATTGCATAGCATTCGTGTCGACTTCCATCCATGATCGGCAGAATGTATTTTTTAATTTGTTCTTCGTTGCATGCCTCAAGCATCCATTTCTGAGGTTCTGAGAAACACCATGTCAGGGCATTTGTACTCCTTCCCAAGACTTCCCAAACAGCGACTTGCTGAAGATTGGATAATTCTTTTCCGCCAATACTTTTTGGCATATCCATACTTGATAATCCAAGATCAATTGCCATCTGCCTGTGTTTGCTATCAATTTCTTCTGGGACCTTGCCACTATTCATTTCTGCCTCAACTTCCCAAGGCTTTGTTTCTTCCAAGAAACTCTCAGCAGTTTTTATCCACTCTTTAACATCATCTGGTAAATTAATATGCATTCAATTTCTCCATCAACATAAATGCCAGAATAAATCTTACTCTGATTCAATCAGAGTTGATAACAAATTATCATCCATTTTTTATATCCAAATACTCAGGAACATCTTCATCTTTCAAAAAGGCTTCTATCATCTGGTTGACCTCCTGTGGTGCATCTTGCTGAATATGATGAGAAATGCCTTTGAAATATCGAAGCGTCAAATTTGAAGCATATTTTTCTGTACCCAATGTGCTTCTTATTGATAGAGCAATATCTTTTTCACCCCATAGCATCAGGGTCGGAGTTTCAATCATTGGGAAACCCAATTTCCATTGCCTATAGAGTCCACCACCTCTCATAAATGCACGATAATAATTAAACATTGCAGTTCGATTTTCTTTTCTTGCGCCATTTTCATCATAGAGACTGACAACTTCATCTGAATAATTACTTTTTCTTGCAGCACCAGATCGGATCAATTTTCCCGGACGAAAAGTTCTAGTCAAAAATTCTGGAATCCAGGGCAATTGAAAAAATAATGTATACCAAGATCTCATCAATTGTTCGACAGTCTTCATGCTACTAAGAAAAGGCCCTGGGTGTGGGACATTGCAAATGATCAGGCGCTCAATTTTATTTGGGTAGCGCATTGCAAAGTGCCAAGCAATCATCGCACCCCAATCATGTGATAGAAGAATGATTTCTTTCGCACCAGATGCTTCAATCATTTCTGAGACGTCTTCCATCAGGACCTCAATCTGATAATTTTTCATACCTTTTGGGGCATCACTATTTCCATAACCTCGAAGATTAGGAGCCCAAACTCGATAACCCAGATTTGCAAAATGAGACATTTGAAAACGCCAGGTAATGCTATGCTCTGGCCATCCATGAAGACATAGAATCATTTTGTCTCCCTCACCTTGAGTATCGACTTCAAAGTCAATTCCATTGGCCTGAACTCTGATTGTTTCAACTGCATCAATGATGTCTGATGTTTTGCTAATTTGTGTCATTGACGATTTTCCTTTGAAACTAATAATTATTTGGATAATATTTACCCATATGATGTATTTACTCGATTCTCGATTCAACATTATCTACACCAGAGACTAATTTCTGTCTCTTTCGCCTTTGGCGATTCTAATCCATTTCAAAAAACAAATAAGAGAACTCAAATGAGTAAAAGATCATTAAAAAAAAGCAACGAACATTTTAAGAAAGCACTCAACAAACTCCCACTAGGAGTCACTTCTAATTTTAGATATTGGGGTGATGATGACACCATCTATATCAAGCGTGCAAAGGGATGCAGATTATGGGATTTGGATGACAATGAATACATTGATTATCGTCTAGCATATGGTCCATACATTCTTGGTTATGCCGATGAAAGGGTCGATCAAGCTGCAAGAGAGGGCATGGAGATCGGCGGTGTTTTTGCACTGGCAACAGAATTGGAATATGAAGTCGCAAAGAAGATTTCTTCCATGGTACCTTCAGCCGAATTGGTTCGATACTCGAACTCAGGCACAGAAGCAGTGATGGCGGCACTACGCGTTGGGCGAGCGGTTAGTAAGCGGGATGGATACATCATGGTTGAGGGCGGATATCACGGAGTTTGGGATGCAGCACTTTGGGATATAGATATTGATGAATGGGATCCAGAGAAAGGGGAACCAGAAATCAAATCATCGAGCGCTGGAGTTCCAGGTATTACTAAAGACTTGGTTTCACTCGTTCCTTTTAATGATGCAAATGCGTTAGAAGATCTTTTGAAAAAGAAACACAATGAAATTGGAACGCTGATGATTGAGCCTATTCTAGGCAATTGTTGCTCAATTTCAGCAACACAAGAATACATGCAAGCGGTTCGAGAACTTTGTACGAAATACGACATCATCCTGATCATAGACGAGGTGAAAACTGGTTTCCGAGTGGCCAAGGGAGGCGTTCAGGAACTCTATGGCGTTGAAGCAGATCTATGCACATTCGCAAAATCAATTGCCAACGGTTATCCCATTGCTGCATTGGCAGGAAAGGAAGAGTATATGAGACATATCAAATATGGAGGAGTCCTTCATGGCGGAACATTCACTGCACATTCAGTGTCAATTTCTGCAGCAAATAAGACGTTGGAGATTTTGCAAAACACCGATGCATTAGAAACCGTCGCGAACTATGGTGAGAACTTAAAACAAGGAATCAGCGATATATTGACCAAAGGAGATATCGCGCATTCTTTTACTGGGCATCCTTCAATGTCTGGACTCTTTTTCTCAGAGAATCCCCCAACAAACGCAAGAGATTTTAGATATTCCGATTACCCATTTTATGAGAAACTTGCTGAAGAGATGCTTGAAGATGGGGTATTATGCGAATTTGATCCTAGGGAGCCCTGGTTCATTTGTGAGGCTCATGCGAAGGATGCGATGCAACCAACGCTTGAGGCATTTGAATCGGCACTGGAAAGAACACTTGGAGATGAGTCTTGAAAAACTATGATGCAATAGTAATAGGCGCTGGCCATAACGGATTGACCAATGCAGCCTATCTAGCCAAATCCGGCTTAAAGGTTTTGGTTTTAGAAAAAAATGATTACATAGGTGGAGCAGCAGTCAGCAGAGAGTTACATGACGGTTGGGTATATTCTAACTGCTCTTATGTTTGCAGCTTATTGAGACCTGAAATATACCGTGATCTCAACTTACAAAAGCATGGACTTCAAGTCATTGCTTATGGAGGCAGCGTTACCTTTATGGAAGATGGGAATATCTTTGGCGGATACTCTGATCATGACTTGCAACGAAGAGAAATTGGTCGTTTTTCCAAGAAAGATGCCGATGCATATGTTCGTTTCGGAAGAGACGTATCTAAGCAGTGTCGTTTCATTAAGCCACTTTTATTAAGAACCCCTCCAGATCCAACTTCTTTCAGACCAAAAGATTTAAATGAACTGGTTTGGTTGTTTAAACGACTATACGGTTTGGGTGAACAAACCATATATGAGACGATCCGTTTCTATACCATGAGTGCTGCAGAGTATCTCGAGGAATATTTTGAATCGGATATAGTCAAAGCGGCCTTATCTGGAAGCGGTATCATTGGTACTGCTCTCGGACCATACTCTCCTGGAACGGCTTACGTTCTTCTGCACCACTACATGGGAGAAGTGGATGGAAGCATTGGCTCTTGGGGATTCGCAAGAGGTGGAATGGGCTCAGTATCAAAAGCACTTGCAGGTGCTCTTCAGGAATATGATGGTGAGATTCTAACCGAGGCAGAAGTCACTCAAATCCAAGTTAAGAATGGCAAAGCAACTGGGGTGGTATTGGCAAATGGAGACGAATATCATGCAAAAAATGTGGTCTCTAACCTAGATGCTCGCCGAACCTATCAAGACTTATTTAATCCAGAAGATCTGAATGAAAAACTACTGAAGCAAGTTGATAATTATAAATTCAATGGATCATCTGGAAAGCTAAATATTGCTTTGGATGGGTTGCCAGAGTTTCCAGCCATGGGCAAAGACAATCCTCTGATTTATGCCGATATGCATTTCATTGATTCACTTGAAAGGATTGAAAGAGCCTACGATGACTGGAAGAACGGCCGATGGTCGCAAGATCCATACTGCGATACGCTCATACCAACAATGACAGACCCAACAATGGCACCACCAGGGAAACACTATATGTCTGTGTTTGTTCAATACGCGCCGCCAAAATTGGCAACGGGTGAGTGGACAGACAAAGACAGAGAAGGCTTTGGTAAAACCGTCATTGATCAAATCGGTCAATACAGCCCTAATTTTAAAGACTTGATAGTCCATGCAGAGATCCGAACGCCTCAAGACATAGAGAATGAAGTCGGATTAACCGAGGGGAATATCTTCCAAGGTGAGTTGACCATGGATCAAATGTTCTTCAATAGACCTTTTCCAGGATATGCACAATTTAGAGGACCCGTTAAGGGCTTTTACATGTGCGGGTCAAGCACCCACCCAGGTGGAGGTGTGATGGCAGCTCCAGGAGCCAATGCTGCCAGAGAAATGTTGTACGATCTTAAACGAAAAAATATTGTTCCTGAGGCTGAAAACGATGACTAGAAAGAATAAAAACATAGCCATTATTGGAGGCGGACATAACAGTCTAGTGAGTGCGGCTTATTTGGCAAAGGCGGGTTTTAATGTGGAGCTTTATGAGTCACGTTCAGAGGTTGGTGGCATGGCTTCAACCAAAGAATTAATCGATGGGTACAGGGTCCCAGGCGTAGCTCATCTTTTGCATCAAACCGATTCTAAGATCCATAAATCATTAAACCTAAATAAGCATGGGCTCGCATTTGCTGCAAGTGGTTTGAAAACAATATCCATCAATCCCAAAGGAAACGCTTTGATTTTTGATGACGACAGTGTCACTGGTGATGACATCACCATGAAAGAGCAAGCGGAATATAAGGAATTCAGACAAGCGATGAAAAAGCTTGCAGGCTTCTTCAAAAAATCCTATCAGACGGCACCGCCAAGATTGGGATCGGATGAAACCAAAGACATGACGCGTTTGATGGGTTTGGGTTGGAACCTGAGAAGTATGGGCAAAAAATCCATGCGAGAGATGCTGAAATATATCGCCGTAAACATTCATGATGTTTTAAATGAATTTACAGATCACGAACACATGAAGGGCTCCATTGCTTTGGATGCGCTATTGGGGAACAGACTGGGACCAAGGACCAATAACAGTGCGATTACTTTTTTACACCAACTCACTGGAGATCTGAATGGAGTTCAAGGCAGCTATGCCATCCCTGAGGGTGGAATGAGTTCCTACTCAAAAGCGCTACAAAAAGCTGCTGAATCAGCTGGAGTCAAGATTCACACAAATTCACCAGTCAAGCAGATTGATTTAAATGAAGAGAACAAAATCAATGGTCTCATTTTAGAATCTGGCGAGAAAGTGAATGCTGATATCGTGGTTTCTGGAATTGACCCAAGGAGCACTTTCATGTGTTTGGTTGGGCCAAAGAATCTAGAATCCCACTATGTGCATAAAGTGAACAACATAAGAATGAGAGGCAATACCTCAAAACTTCACTTGGCATTAAGTGGATTGCCAAAATTTAAGGGAGTCGAATCTGAAGACTTGGGACATCGAATCATTAATGCCCCGAGCATGAAGTATCTAGAATTGGCTCATGATCACACCAAATATGGCGAGTGCTCAGATCAACTGCCCATGGAAATTATTATTCCATCGATCCATGACAAAACACTCGCACCCAAGGGACATCATGTCCTCTCTGCTGTTGTCAATAACACAGCATATGAGCTTAAAGATGGGTGGGATCAGTCCAATTCAGTGGTGCTCGAAAATTGTCTCAATCAATTGGAAGAAATGGCACCTGGAATTAAAAAACTAGTCGTTCATGCTGAACTGTTATCGCCCAAAGACATTGAAGAGGAATACGGCATAACTGGAGGACAGTGGCATCATGGTGAATTGACGTTTGATCAATTTTTGATGCTGAGACCAATACCAGGAATGGCTCAGTATAAGACACCAATTGAATCGCTTTATTTATGCGGAGCAGGCTCACACCCCGGTGGAGGGTTAATGGGCTTAGCCGGAAGAAATGCAGCAAATGAAATTATCAGCAAGGAGTCCTAGGATGTTGCGACAAGATCATTACAAAACATCAGTCTATAAAACACCGTTTCACGAGAGAACTTCAGAATTGAATATTCTGAATGAATGGTCACGATGGAAAGACTATACCGTTCCAACAAACTATTTCAGAACAGACCTCGAGTATTTTTCTGTGAGAAATACGACAGGTGTCATTGATTACACCCCTATGGTCAAGCAGAAAATAACTGGACCTGATGCTGCAGAGTTTGTGAATCGCTTCTTTACTCGCGACATGAATAAGATTGGAATCGGAAGAGTAGGCTATGTTGTTTGGTGTGATGAAGCGGGACAAGTGATCGATGATGGAACTGTTTTCCACATCAGGGAGAATGAATATTGGCTCTTATGTGTTGAGAGACAATTGGATAATCTAGAAAATTCTGCAATTGGGTTTGATGTCAAAATTGAAGAAATAACCGATGACATTGCTTGTTTAGGAATTCAGGGCCCAACTTCTTGTAGCATCCTTAAGGCCATCGGCTTCGAGGGTGTGGAGTACCTGAAACCGTTTGATATCAAACACTATGATTTCAATGGACACGAAATCATTATCTCAAGAACAGGTTTTTCAGGTGATCTTGGCTATGAAGCATGCATGGTGAATGATGCCGCTTTGGATTTCTGGGATGCATTGTTTGATAAAGGCGAAGTATATGGCATAAAACCTTTTGGATTGGATGCGCTGGATTTAGTCAGAATCGAAGCAGGATTGCTGGTTCCAGGTCAAGACTTTATGGTTGCTGAAGATGCCATCAGACCAGGTTCAACCAGGTCACCATTTGAGTTGGGTTTGTCTTGGTTGGTTGATTTATCTAAGCCAGTCTTCAATGGAAGGGAAGCCCTGATTGAAGAAAAGAAGAAAGGCTCACGATATACTTTTGTGAAATTAAACATAAAGGGGAATAAACCTGCAGAAGGTGCATATCTGTATAACCAGTCAGGAAAGAAGATAGGCAATGTAACTTCTGCGATGTTTTCTCCTAGTGCTAAAGCAAATATCGCCTATGCATCTCTTCATGATCCATGGAAAAAAGGCAAAGATAAAATCATTGCTGAAATTTATTATCAGAAGGATTTAGAGTGGAATAAAGTGATGGAGGAGGCAACCATCGTCACCAAACCTTTCTTTGATCCAGAAAGAAGAAGAACCACACCAGCAGAACTGTATTAAGCGAATATGCCACACCGCCTGGACCCACTGTTAGACCCAGAGAGTATTGTCATTGTTGGTGCAAGCACGTCTGGTGGTATGGGCAGCCGCGTTATCAAAAACCTCCAACATGGAGGGTTCAAGGGAAAATTATTTGGTCTTCATCCTAAAAATGAAGAGGCTTTTGGTGTTCCGTGCTATCCGGATTTCAAATCATTGCCACAAAAGGTTGATCATGCGATTTTTGCAGTAGCAGATGAGCGCATTGAGGGCTTAGTGGATGCAGCCATTGAAGCAGATATAAAAGCCATGTCGATCATGTCGATGCTCTTTCTAGATGATGATAAAGAACCACATTTGAAAGATCGAATTCAGACCAAGTTGAGAGATGCGGGTATTTTCTTGTGTGGTGCCAATGGAATGGGTTTTTTCCACATTGAAAAAAATGTATGGGTGAATGGTCATTTCACAAGACCCAATCATGAACCTGGAGGAGTATGTATCATCAGCCAATCTGGCTCAGGTGTTGCTGGAATCATTGATTGTGAGGAGAGGATTAATCTGAATCTTTCTGTTTCCTCAGGATCAGAACTCACCGTAGGAGCCGAAGACTATCTTGACTATATTCTTCATCAAGAAAGTACAAAAGTTGTTGGCATGTTTCTAGAGACGATTCGCAAACCAAAACAAATGATTCAAGCATTTGAGCTGGCAAATGAGAAAAAGATTCCAATCATTGTGTTAAAAACAGGAAGGACTGAACGATCTGCTGAACTCACCGTTTCACATTCCGGCGGTTTAGCGGGTGTTGATGATTACTACAATGCACTCTTCAAAAAATATGGCATCCAAAGGGTTGCAGATATGGATGAGCTTGCGACAACACTCATCATGTTTGACCAACCATACGAATTGGGAGATGGAGATATGGTCTCCATTCATGATTCTGGTGGTGAAAGGCAACTCATCATTGATATCGCAGAACAACAAGGAGTTGAGTTTGCGGATCTTGAAGACAGCACCACTCAAAAGCTTAAAGATATTCTTGATCCTGGCTTGCCTCCTGTAAATCCACTAGATGCGTGGGGCAAAGGATTGGGCGATGCCGACCAAATAATGGCAGACAGTATTACAGAAATGCTTGATGACCCAAACGCATCTATGGCTGCAATCGTCATGGATAGAGGACCACTAGGCCTGATTCATCAAGAGTATATTGATGAATATATGAAGCAGGCCAATGATCGAACTGGTAAACCAGTATTCCTTGTTTCAAACAGACAGGGAACCGGCACCCATCCTCTTGCAGTTGAAGCCACAAACATGGGAATGCCAGTATTGGATGGCATGCATTCGTTTCTTGCAGGTGTTCGATGCCTTCATCAGTATAGAGATTTCATAAAGAATGAAGATGAAATCAATATTGATCTCAACTCTGATACGTTGAAAAAATATCAAGATGAACTCTCTCAAAGTCAGTTTGTGAGTGAAGCACAAGCACTCAATATGTTTTTTGATTTGGGTCTAAATGCCAATCAAAGCAATATCATCACCAGCGAAGAAGAATTATTATCATCAGCAAAGGACATGGGTTTTCCTTTGGTCTTAAAAACTGCCATTGAAGATGTCTATCACAAATCTGAGTTGAGCGGAGTTTACCTAAACATTGATTCAGAAGAAAAACTGATCTCTTCATACAAGGAGCTTCAGAAAAATCTACCAGGCGATGTCTTGCTTGCAAGGATGATTCAATCTGAGGGAGTTGAAATGATCATTGGCATGACCACCGACCAGCAACTTGGCCCCATGGTGACGATTGGTTTTGGCGGTTACTATGCTGAGGCAATGAATGACGCGGTTACCCTGATGCCTCCTTTTTCCAAAGAGGCTGCGAAGGAAGCGCTGGGATCACTCAAAATGAAAACAATACTCGATGGTTATCGCGGATCAGAACCAGCTGATTTGGATACATTTGCGGATTTTGCATCAAGATTTTCTTTGATCGCGTTGGAGTTGAGCAATCAGATATGTGAAATTGATTTAAATCCCGTAATATTAGGAAACGATATTTGTATAGCGGTTGATGCATTGATATCTTTGCATCAGCAAAAGTAAATAAAAACTAGGAGAAAGTAATGGATGCGAGAAGTGCAAAAGCATTGTCTAAAGATGATTGGGTCAAGATGGCGGGCGATGCCGATAGTATCTTTGAAGGAAGATGTTTCATTAATGGTGAATATGTTGATGCAGCAGATGGGGGAAAGATAGAAGTCATCAATCCTGCAACCAACGAGGCTTGTGGAACATGCGCAGCAGGAAACGAAAAAGATATAGATAAGGCCGTTGCCGCTGCAAAAGAAAGCTTTAAAGCAAAAACATGGAGGAAGATGGCACCCAGGAAAAGAATGGGAATTATGATGAAGTTTGCCGATCTTCTTCAGGCAAATACAGCTGAACTTGCCCTAATGGATTCCATGAATATGGGTAAGCCGATCAGCGATTGCTTGAATGTTGATGTTCCAGCTTCAGCTGTGAACATTCGATTCATGGCAGAGTGTATCGATAA
>DMGO01000058.1:18034-19185 GCA_003449795.1 Gammaproteobacteria bacterium
TATGGGGTGGTTGGATTGATTTCTCCATGGAATTATCCACTTCTTATGGGTGTTTGGAAAATTGCTCCAGCATTGGCTGCAGGGAATTCAATTGTACTCAAACCAGATGAGCATTCGCCTCACTCGTGCATAAAAATGGCTGAGCTTTTTGTCGAAGCAGGTGGACCTCCAGGGGTATTTAATGTGGTCACGGGACATGGTGAAGAGGCTGGACAATCTTTGGCTCTGCATCAAGATGTCTCCAAGATCGGATTCACAGGATCAACCGAAGTTGGAAAACTTCTTTTGCAATATGCTGGTCAATCCAATATGAAAAAAGTCAGCCTTGAGACTGGTGGAAAATCACCCATGATTTACTTCGCTGATTTACCTGATATGGAACTCGCTGTCTCTACAGCCTATGATTCAATCTATGCAAATATGGGCGAAGTCTGTAATGCGGGATCTAGAATCTATGTTGAAAGAGCAATTTATGCAGATTTCGTTGATCAATTCATTGCAGAAGGCCAAGGCGCATATACACCTGGTGATCCATTGGATCCAGAAACAAACATGGGCCCATTGATGTCAGCACAAGCTCAAAAAAGAGTATTGGGCTTCATTGAATCAGGAAAAAATGAGGGTGCGAAACTCAAATTTGGTGGAAACATTCCAACAGGACTTGAATCCGGATGTTTCGTTGAACCAACCATGTTTGCAGATGTGAACAATGACATGACCATTGGTCGTGAAGAGATCTTTGGACCGGTTGCTTCCATTATTCCGTTTGATTCTGAGGAAGAAGCCATCGAAATGGCCAATGACACAATCTATGGCCTTTGTGCATCAGTCTGGACGAGCAACGTCAGTCGAGCTCACAACATGGCGAAAGCCATTGAGTCAGGAATGGTCTATGTCAACTGTTACGATGTTGGCGATATGACCTTTGAGTTTGGTGGATACAAGCAATCGGGCAATACCAAAGATTCATGCTTTGAGTCAGTGCTTGGATACACACAAAGCAAATCGATTTGGTATAACCTCGGGTAAATATTTGTGAGTAAATCACTCACATATGAGGTCAATGGACCTGTTGCATTGCTGACTTTAAATAGGCCAGATAAGCTCAATGCAATCGATACAGCCATGATGGCTGAGATGAATGCAGCAAT
>DMGO01000057.1:0-8157 GCA_003449795.1 Gammaproteobacteria bacterium
AAAATTAGGCCATGCCAGAGCAGCTGCGATTTGCGCTAGCTTTGAATCAGATATTAATGTCTTCGAGTATTCACCAAGAGAGGTTAAACTATCTACAGTTGGAACAGGAAAGGCAGAGAAAGAACAAGTCATGGAAATGGTTAAACTGATACTCTCGATTAAGCAATCAACATTAAAGCTGGATGAATCAGATGCACTTGCGGTAGGAATCTGTCACGCTCACTCACAATCTCTAAAAGACAAGATAGAAGTGGCAAAGAAATGATTGGATCTCTAATCGGTCTCATTAAAGAAAAGACCCCTTCGGCGATCCTAATTGAGGTCAATGGAATTGGCTACGAGGTTTCCGTTCCCTTATCAACTAGTTTTCAATTACCTAATGTTGGGGAGTCAGTCTACTTATTGACACACTTGGTTGTTCGCGAGGATCAGCACTCTCTTTATGGATTTGCTACTGAGGAAGAAAGAAGGCTTTTTAGAGCGCTTATAAAAATCAGTGGAGTAGGGGCCAAATTAGCCATCACAATACTTTCTGGCACGAATGTTAATGGATTTATTCAGTCTGTTATCAATGAGGATATTGATGCACTTGTTCACTTGCCAGGCATAGGTAAGAAAACAGCAGAAAGGCTTGTCGTAGAAATGAAAGATAAGATTTCTGAAATTTCAGATGAAGAAAGCAATGCTTCTAAGCCAGGAGCAAACAATGCTGTTGCTGAATCAATAAATGCACTTGTCAATTTAGGTTACAAAACAAAAGATGCAAAGAATATTCTTGATAAGATTGACAGTGATGGTCTCTCAGTTGAGGAGCTTATCCGCCAGGCTTTAAAATCCCTGAATAAATAACTTATATGACTAATGAAGAGAAAATCATAGCACCAGAAGCTCAGGATGGTGAAGAGTCTGTAGAGCAAGTTCTAAGACCTCAAGTTCTTGAGGAGTATATCGGTCAAGAATCTGTCAAAGAACAAATGAATATATTCATTGAGGCAGCTAAAAAAAGAAACGAGGCAATGGATCACGTTTTAATATTTGGCCCACCAGGACTTGGTAAAACTACACTTGCCCATGTCATTGCGAATGAGCTTGGTGTGAACCTGAAACATACATCTGGCCCAGCAATTGAGAAGCCAGGAGATTTAGCAGCAATCTTGACCAATCTTGAGGAGGGTGATGTTTTATTTGTAGATGAGATACACCGCTTAAGTTCCATAGTGGAAGAAATTTTGTATCCAGCACTTGAAGATTATCAACTTGATCTTGTGATAGGAGAAGGACCATCTGCTCGGTCAATAAAGCTAGATTTAACAAGATTCACAATGATTGGAGCGACTACAAGAGCTGGTTTGCTCACCTCACCATTGAGAGATCGATTTGGTATTTCACAAAGATTGGATTTTTATAACGTTGATGAGATAACCAAGATTGTAAACAGATCATCAGGAATACTTGGTGTTGAGATTGATCAGCTCGGTGCGGAACAAATTGCATCCCGTTCCAGAGGTACACCAAGAATAGCCAATCGACTCCTCAGAAGAGCAAGAGACTATTGTGAAGTGAAAGCAGACGGGAAAATAAATGCTGAGTTAGTAAATGATGCAATGGATCTAATGGAGGTTGATGTAAATGGCTTCGATTACCTAGATAGGAAGTTTCTTGCAGCAATCATAGAAAAATTTAATGGTGGTCCAGTTGGAATAGATGCCATTGCTTCTGCAATAGGAGAAGAAAGGGGAACAGTAGAAGACCTTATAGAGCCGTTTCTTATTCAAGGTGGCTTTTTAATCAGGACACCCCGAGGAAGAATGGCGTCTGGAAAAGCATATGAACACTTTGGAATGAAAGCTCCAAAAGAAATTATTCAACAGGAAAATTTGCTCTAAGAAATTTAATCCTTATTTTTGTTACTATAAAAGATATGGAAGAATCAATCATAATCAGCCCAGAGACGAAATATATAGCGATTGAAGGTCCTGTAGGATCAGGTAAAACAAGTCTTGCAAAAAAATTGTCAGAACATCTTGATGGCAAGCTAATTCTAGAACAACCTGAAACAAATCCATTTCTTGAAAGTTTCTATAAGGATCCTAGATCAAATGCATTACCAACAGAACTTTCATTCTTATTTCAAAGATCTAAATTGCTTGATGATATCAATCAGGAAGATTTATTTTCAAGCATGAGTGTCACAGATTTTATTTATGATAAAGACAATATATTTACTGAAATTAATCTCACTCATGAAGAGATTGATTTATACAAAAAGGTTAAAGATTCACTGAAAGTTAACCATCCATTTCCTGATTTGGTTGTTTATCTTCAAGCACCAGTGGAGGTTCTACTGTCACGAATTAGAATGCGCTCTCCATCAATCGATTTGCTTATTGATTCTTCCTATTTAGAGAAGATCGCTGATTCTTATGCAAAGTTCTTCTATTATTATGAAGATTCACCATTGTTAGTTGTGAATGCTGAGAACATTGATCCAATTCATAATGATGACCATTTTGAGATGTTGTTCTCAGAGCTAAAAAATGTGAAGTTTGGGAAACATTTTTTTAATAACACGGCTGCTGCATTCTCTTAGTCAGATAGCTGTTGCTCCAGAGCCCACTCAATATGCTCATCAACCATTGAGTTTACTGAACCTTTTTTTAATATAAGAAGATCAATCGTATCTTTTTCTTTTTTTGAATTACCTAGTGCAACAGCTATATTTCTCATCCATCCCTGATAACCTGTTCTCCGAATTGCTGATCCTCTGGTTTTCTCGTCCCAATCTTCTTCTGTCCACATGAATAATGATTTTAACGATGCATCTTCAAAAGAAGATCTTGGTTTAAAATCCTCAATTACAGGCTTTGTGGCAAATTTATTCCATGGACAAAAGATCTGACAGTCGTCGCATCCAAATATTCTGTTGCCAATTGATTTTCTCATATCCTTTGGTATCGATTCTTTGTTCTCAATTGTCAGGTATGAAATACATTTCCTTGCATCAAGTTCATAAGGTGTGACGATTGCTGATGTTGGGCAAACATCAATGCACTCTCTGCAGGTTCCACAATGATTGGTAGCAGGTTGATCGATATCCAGCTCAATATCTGTAATTATTTCTGCAATAAAAAACCATGAGCCATGATTCTTATTTATAAGATTCGTGTTCTTTCCAATCCAACCCAAACCAGCATTTCTAGCCAATGCTCTTTCCAATACAGGCGCTGAGTCGACAAAGTAATTTTTTTCTTTTATGTTTGAATGCTCACTGATTCGACTGATTATTTCCTTAAGTTTTGATCTAATCGTTTTATGATAATCTCGTCCCAGAGCATAGTTTGCGATATATGCTTTTTCACTGTCTTCTATTCTTTTTTTACCAATCTCTTTATCGAAGAAATGATAAGTCATTCGAAATGAAATGACCCTTAAAGCACCTGGAATTAGCTCATATGGCCGAGCTCTTTTCTTGCCATGCTTTTCCATATACTTCATGGAACCATGATGATTATTATTTAGCCATTGGATTAGTTTCTCTTCATCATCTTTAATCTCTATCCCGCTGACTCCCATCTGGTCAAAACCAAGTTCCAGTGACCATTTCTGGATATCATTTTTTAGTTTTATTAAATCAGTCATTTTTTATGAAGGATTATTTTCATTCAGGACAAGTATAATAAGAAGCATGAAACTTGCCGAGAAATATGTATTTAGCTCAAGTACGGTTGCAAATATTGATAGAGATGCAATCAATCAAAATGAGCTTGGATATGGATTTCACTTAATGGAGAAAGCTGCAAAATTCTCTTTTCAAATTCTAAAGAATGAATCCCCTCAATCTATTTCAGTTTTTTGCGGAACTGGAAACAATGCTGGTGATGGGTATTTATTGGCTAAATATGCCATTGAGTCTGGGTTAAATACGAGAGTAATCTCAATAGACTCAAAAGATAAGCTAAGTGCCGATGCCAAGAGAGCCATGGATGAATTTGAAAAAACTGGAGGAGAGATTCAAAGATGGTCCTCGGAGATTGAATTGAATTCTGATTGGATAGTGGATGCAATTTTCGGGATTGGCTTGAATAGGAAGCTTGAAATGCTTCATCAAGATGTTATTCATGCAATCAATCAATCTGAATCAAAAGTTCTATCAATTGACATCCCTTCAGGGCTGTGTGGAAATACAGGAAAAATTTTTGGTAGCGCAGTAACAGCCGATTTAACCACAACTTATGTCGGAAAAAAATCAGGCCTTTACCTTGATTCTGGACCAGACTGTGCTGGAAAAATATTCTTTTCTGATTTAGACATCGATGAATCTTTTTATTCGAAATCATCGCCAATGATTCAGATTATTTCAGAGATAGATGTCAGCGATGTTTTGGTGCAAAGAAATCAAACAGCTCACAAGGGTGATCATGGGCATGTATTAATGATTGGTGGGAATAATGGCATGGAGGGCGCCATCAGGATAGCTGCTGAGGCCTCATTAAGAGCAGGTTCAGGCTTAGTCAGTGTTCTTTCTACTTCACAGAGTTGTGAAATAATCAATCAGATAAGACCAGAGGTGATGTGTCATGATGCCTCGAAAGTAGGGAGTGTTTCTTCATTGATTGATAAAGCAGACATCATTGGCATTGGTCCAGGTTTAGGCACGGATGATTGGGCGGTTAATTTATACGATCAAGCATTGGCGTCAGAAAAACATCTGGTCTTAGATGCAGATGCACTCAATATTCTATCCAGTGAAATTCGTGATAGAGGGAACTGGACGCTGACGCCGCATCCAGGAGAGGCAGCTAGGTTATTGGATTCATCAGTGAGCAACATCCAGCGTGACAGAATTAATGCAATCACTGAAATCTCAAAAAAATATTCAGCCAATGTATTGCTTAAGGGGAAATTCACACTGATCAAATGCCCAAATAGTGATTTTCCTATCATGATTACAAGTGGGAACCCTGGTATGGCAACAGCTGGAATGGGCGATTTACTGACCGGAGTTATAAGCTCATTCTTGGGCCAATTTGGAGCACATGATGCAGGAAAGATTATATCTGTAGCAGCACATATACATTCCAAGGCTGGCGATCTGGGGTCTGAAGATGGCGAAAGAGGATTGATTGCTTCAGATTTGCTCACTTATATAAGAAAATTGGTGAATCCATGAAAATACAATCTGAGAGTGAAATGATCAAAGTAGCTGCAAAGCTTGGCAATGTCATGCTCAATGAAATAACAGAAAACTATGTCATCTATTTAGAAGGTGATCTGGGTGCTGGTAAAACGACCTTTGTGAAAGGCTTTATGAGAGGAATGAGCTTTGATGAGGTTGTCAATAGTCCTACATTTAGCTTGATAGAACGAATTGAGCTACTCAATCACTATGTCTTTCATGTCGATTTGTATCGTATCAATAATGAGGCAGAACTATTCGAGTTAGATCTTCATGAAGAGTCCTATTTAGATAAACCCGCGATTCACTTAATTGAATGGCCACAAAAAGGAGAAGATATAGTTCTATCGCCAGATTTAAAAATTACATTCAAGACACTCGAGGATCCAAACCAGAGGGAGATCTTTTTTGAAGATTTTTCGTCTAAATTGGGAAATAATCAATTCACAGTGCAATTATTCGATTTGATTTAGATGCTAATTTTTTCAAATAAACCGACTTCAATTTTAATCATCGCAATAATGATTTTTTCTTTTGCCAATGCGGCAGAATCAAAATCGGTTTTGAAAGATGTGAGAATCAGTCAATCTGATAACGAAACAAGACTGGTTTTAGACTTAACAGAGAAAGTCAAATATAAACTTTTTACACTCAATCGGCCAGACAGAATAGTCATTGATCTTTATGAAACTGATTTACAAAAAGGGCTTAAGACGAAAATTAAAAAGTCTGGATTGATAAATGAGATTCGTATTGCAAGAAATAACTCCAGAAGAATCAGAATGGTCATAGAAACCAGTGAGATTCTTTTTTATCAGTTGAGCGCCATTCCAAAGAATCCAAATCCCAATCACCGCCTAGTCATAGATTTAAAAAAAGCTTTTGAAGGAAGTCAGAAGCTTGCTGCTTCATCTGTCAATAGTAAGAAGTTTGTTGTTGCGATTGATCCAGGACATGGCGGTAAAGACCCGGGTGCTCAGGGCAGTCAGGTTATTGAAAAAGAATTGGTATTAAAAATTTCAAAGAAATTAAAAAAATTAATTGATCAAGAGAAGACAATGAGTGCCTTCTTAATCAGAGACAATGATTCATTTCCTTGTCCAGGCAATCGAAGCAATTGCAGACAACAAGAGTCTTTGTCAGAGAGAATCACAAGGGCAAAAAAGGGTGGAGCGGATTTATTAATTTCCATTCATGCTGATGCGTTTTCAGATCGATCAGTCAGGGGAGCAACTCTATACGCTTTATCTGATTCTAGGAAGATCAGAAGAGGCAGCGACTACAAGGTGATGTATCGACCAAAAACAAAAAACAATATGAAACTCAAACCATCTTCTTCTAAAAAATCATTGAGTCGAATTACTGGCGATGATATCGATGCTCAAGATCAAAGTATTGAAATTGGAAAACATATTTTGAAAGAGATAAGAAAAGATGTAAGGATTCGAAAGAAAACTCCCCGAGAAGCTGAATTTGCGGTTTTAAAATCTACCTCAATTGCCTCTGTTTTAATTGAGACCAGTTATCTTTCGAATAAGGATGATGAAAAATTTCTGATCAATCCACGAAATCAAGACAAAATTGTTGAGGCAATTGTGAGAGGTCTAAAGAGCTATAGTTCGAGCACAAGAAAGGAGCTTGGTAAAAGATGAAAATAGATATCATATTGGAACCTGACCTCACTCCAGAGGAAATTTGCGACCTTGGACTCATTGCCGAAAGCTATGGCATAGATTCGATTTGGACATCAAATTACTTTTCTCATTGGGACCCTTTCATCAGTTTATCCCAGCTCGCAAACCAAAGCAGACAGATCAAGCTCGGAGTTCTAGCTGTCAGCCCATTTGAAATGCACCCTCTTAAAATCGCAAACTCATTACTAACTTTAAACGAGGTCAGTCATGGAAGGGCGCAGGTTGCAGTTGGTGCCGGAGAAGGAAATCTAACAGCGATGAATCTGGACACTCCCAAGAAGATCGTACTTGCAGTTAGAGAAGCATTGGAGATCATTATTAAGGCTTGCTCAGACGATCTAAAAGAAGGATACAGTGGAGAAATATTTAGTGTGTCTCTGCCTTGTGATTATGGATGGGCCAAGCATGATAATCCAGTTGTTTATGGCACAGCCTATAGACACATGATGATGAGAATGGAGGGCAGGGTAGCTGATGGCGTCTATATTGGTGCAACACCACCCGAAGTTCTAGAAGAAGCCATTGTTAATATAAATACAGGGAAGAAGAAAAGACTAGAGAGCAATGATGAAATATTTATCAATTCTTTTTGGGCATGGCACATTAAGGCCAATCGAGACGAAGCATTCAAAGAATCAAGAAGGGAGCTTGCATGGAGGGCCAGAAAATTAGAGAAGTCGTTGTTGCAGCATTACTTCACTGATGAAGAATGTGACGCGATAACAAATAACTTTGAATCTTTTGTTGATGCTTATTTTGATCGTTCTGGAGATATAAGAGATGTCGATTTAGAGATTGCTAACAAGTTATGCAAAGTTTTTACTTCTACTGGGGATTTATCTGATCTCGAATCAGAAATTAAGAGATTCAAGGAATTTGAAACGATGGGCCAGACACACTTATCACTTCGTTTGCATGATAACCCTAAAGACGCCTTGGATATCATTGGCAAAGAGGTGATGCCTCACTTTAAGTGAAAATATTTTGAGATCAAAAAAAGTCATCATACTCAGAGGACCTACTGCATCAGGAAAAACAGACCTCTCTTTAGAATTAGCTGAAAAGTTTCCTATTGATATCATTAGCGTTGATTCAGTGATGGTATACAAAGGACTCAATATTGGATCTGCAAAACCATCCAAGCAGATCTTAAAAAGATACCCCCATCGTTTGATAGACATTTGTGAGCCAAATGAAAAATATTCAGCGGGTCGTTTTATTGTTGATGTCCAGAAAATCATTAGAGACATTCAATCAAATGATCGTATTCCTCTATTAGTCGGTGGA
>DMGO01000114.1:0-5894 GCA_003449795.1 Gammaproteobacteria bacterium
GTGATTGAGAGATCGCCATCAAGTTTTTTTAATAGATTGGCAACGGAAAGATTTTTTGTATCTTCACCTAACGCATAACCTCCAGTGGCACCTTGTTTTGATATCACCAGATTCTTGCGATTGAGTTTCTTCAGTATCTTTTGTGTCGTTGGCAATGAGATATGCGTCTCACTAGCGATCTCCTTCGCAGTGAGTAATTCTTTATCATGTAGTGCAAGATTCGCAAGAATCAAGACTGCATAGTCAGTCATCTTAGTTATTCTAAGCATGTAAAAAAACCTTAACCTATTTAAATAGTACTATTTTAGTACGATATGGTCACATAATCAATATCTATAGGAGTAGGGCGTATTTTGATATGTGATTGCAAACCAATAATGTATAATCTGACGAGTAAAATTTAGGAGATATAAAATGGATCTAAGTTCATTGAATTCAATAGCTCAATCGATGGTTGCACCCAATAAGGGGATACTTGCTGCAGATGAAAGCACGCCAACCATTGGAAAAAGATTTGCCACAATTGATACGGAATCAACAGAAGACAGCAGGCAAACTTATCGTAATTTACTTTTTACAAGTTCAAATGTTTCAGAGTATATAAGTGGTGTTATTCTTTTTGATGAAACAATCAGACAAACGACCAATGATGGAACACCATTTGCAGAGCATCTTACTTCACTTGGGATTGTTCCAGGCATCAAAGTAGATAAAGGCATTAAAGGCATTCCTTTTTGCGATGGAGAAACTGTGACAGAGGGATTGGATGGTCTTGCCGAAAGATTGAGTGAATACTATGAGCTTGGTGCACGATTTGCAAAATGGAGAGCTGTCATTAGCATCTCAGATGATCTACCATCGAAAAATTGCATTAGACTGAATGCACATGCATTGGCAAGATATGCCGCACTCTGTCAGCAAGCACAGATGGTTCCAATTGTAGAGCCAGAAGTTCTTATGGATGGAACCCATGATATCGATAGATGCTTTGATGTTACATCAGAAGCCTTACAAGAAGTTTTTGCTGAATTGAATAATCAACAAGTGGCTCTAAATGGAATTGTATTGAAACCAAATATGGTTATTTCAGGTATGGATGCTCCAAATCGAGCAGATATACCCACTGTGGCAAGTGCAACAGTAAAATGCTTGTCAGAAAATGTTCCTGACGAGGTTCCTGGTATCGCATTCTTATCTGGCGGCCAAACCTCAGAAGAGGCGACTGCACATTTGAGCTCTATGAATGAATTGGGCCCACATCCATGGCAGTTAACATTTTCCTATGGCAGAGCCCTTCAAGCTGAACCACTTAAGGTATGGTCTGGAGCAGATGAAAATATTGAAGCAGCTCAGGAGGCTTTCATTAAACGTTCAAGACTGAATAGTCTTGCCAGAACAGGGAATTATCATCCACAAATGGAAGAAGCATAAGTTTCTCAAACCTATGATTAAAAATATCCTTCTGCTGCTAGCATTCATATCAGTGCCGAGTGTGAGCTTTGCTGAGCCAATTATTTTGCCTGATGAAATGATTGCGACATCGATTAACATCATGAATGAGCAACTTGGCGACCAAGAAAATAAAAAAAGACTAGAAAACAATAAAGAAGAGCTCTATTCAATCATTGATTCCACTCTATCGCCTTATTTTCAAAAACAATATGCCGGAAGACTGGTTCTTAATAAGCATTGGGGAAAGTCAAATAGTGATCAGAGGTCTCGATTTACGGAAGGACTTTATCAATCTTTGGTTAAATCTTATGCACTGACTTTGCTCAATTTTGATGTAAGCAACATCGAAATCTTGCCAATTGATGAAATCACTGATCAAACAAAGAAAATAACAGTCAAGTCTGAGGTCTTATATCAAGGTGAAATCATACCCATGAACTTCAGTTTTGGTCTATTTAGAGACGGCTGGAGATTTTTTGATGTTCGCATTGAAGGCGTTTCTTATATCAAAAATTACAGAAATCAGTTTGATGCTGAAATCAATGCAATTGGGATTGATGCTGTGATTCAACGCTTGGAATCAGAAAACTAAAAATCCTCAAAGTCTATATTTCCAAACTCGTCCTCTTCATCAGTAACACCATTGTTTATTTTATAATCTCTGTTCTGTAGATAGGAATCTCTCAGATACTGGTAAGGGTCATATGATCCATAAAGCTCGTCCTCTAGAGCAGATAAATCAGAACGCTCTTGGATTTTATCAATGATTCTAAGGCCATATCTGGAAACACCATTGTCTATGTAACTGATTGGGTTAAAAATATTGTCGATCAGATCTCCAAAACCATGTCTAACTGTATATGGCCCTAAAAATGGAGTCATAATGTAGGAGCCTTGATTAATTCCCCAAACACCAAGTGTTTGAGCAAAATCTTCGTCATATGCATTCAAACCCATTTTGGAAGCAGGATCTAAAATACCTAATAATCCAATTGTGCTATTGATGGTCAATCTAAATAGACTTTCTATGGATTCTAATGGCTTGCCTTGAAGGAGAAGATTAACAATGGTAATTGGATATTCTGCATTGTTAAAAAAATTAATGAAACCAATTTGAACAGGTTCAGGAATGATTACATCGTAACCATCCGCAACAGGATCAAGTACTGCTTTATCTAGATCTTCATTGAATTCAAAAATACCTCGGTTGGTCTTCTCATATGGGTCTGAAACATCTGGAGACAGAGCCCCTTGATATGAGCAGCCACTAATCAGAATCAATACTGGGAGGAAAATGATTTTTAGTTTTCTATTCATCTGCGATTTTTATTCATTTCATCTAGATATTCTTCAACTTCATTCAGTCTTGCGACAAATTTTGCTGTTTGAATGTTCGTAATGGGCTTCATTGTAAGTGCAATTTTAAGTTGTTCAATAGCCTCTTGAAAATTTCCTATACTCAAATAGAACTCTGCCATATATGAAAAGGCCTCAGCTTTCTGCCCAGCATTATTTGCTGCATTGGCAATTAAACGTATCTGATAAGGTGTGGGTATTTTATTATTGAAAAGATCCAAAAGAATCTCATGGGCTTTTACTGGGTCCCCATAGCTCAATTGCAGTTCTGCATATTTGATAGTGAGAGGGATATTCCTGGGTGACAATTGTATTCTTTTATTTAAATGATCAATCGCTTTGTTTGGCATATTTTTTTCGACCATTAGATCTGCATAGAGTATATGAAAGTGACCGAACTCATGCTTTTCACCAAGGAATTTATTGATAATTAGTTCAGCATCATTAATGAGCCCCAAACGGACAAGAGACAGTGCCAAACCATAAAGATTCCCAATCTGGGTATTTGACAAATCATCAGTGGATTTATTTTCATTAGATTTTTCCAAAAAGTACTCATAACTTTTTTCAGGCGTAGTGCTATATAGGTATCTGATTCTTGCTTTACTTAATTCAAATCCCAAGGATTCATCTTTTCTTTCAACCGTCATGCGTCTTGCTTGTTTTTTTGCAGCAGCTGAACGATTCACTGATGTTGGGTGTGTTCTCAGAAACTCAACAGATTGAGCATTCCTTGGGTCAGATCCAGTGGATAATTTTTCAAAGAACTCAGACATAGCATAAGGATCATATCCTGATAGGCCTAATGTCTTTATTCCAATTGCATCTGCTTCAATTTCCATATCTCTGGTGAAGTCAATTTGATTTTGTGTCATCAAAGATGGTGCAATCATGGTTCCTGCTTCGATGACTTCACTACTGCCGGTTGCTGCACCCAAAAGGATTGCTCCAAGGAGTATCAGGCCGCCTTGAATAGAATTGGGCACTTGGTCACCTATTTGTCTCGATATATGTCTTTGAGTCACATGACTGATCTCATGTGCAACTACAGAAGCAAGCTGGCTTTCGTTGTCAGCAGCTAGACATAGTCCATTGTGGATTCCGATGTAACCACCTGGCATTGCAAATGCATTGATAGAATTCTGTGGCACAAAGAAATAGTTAAATTGAAAATCACCATCTTGTACTTTTGATGACAATTTATTTCCAAGGTCCTGAATATATTCATTCAATAGAGGATCTTCAACGACCTGACCTTGTTGCCTCATATTTCTGAAATATGCTCTTCCAATTGCCGGCTCATCCAATTTTGATAAATAAACATCGCTCGGATTCCCCAAGTCAGGTAATTCAATATCAGCCTGCACTTGTCCGAACAAAAGCAATGTGAAAGTGAAAGCTGATATGAGCTGTTTCATATTATTTTAATCATTGTCGAGTACATCGAGAACCGCTTGAGCATGATCTTTGACTTTTACCTTTCTCCATTCTTCAACCAATACCCCCTGATCATTGATTAAAAATGTACTTCTCTCAATGCCCATATATTTTCTTCCATACATATTCTTTTCTTTGATGACATCAAAAAGTTTACATAGAGATTCATCCTCATCAGAAATCAAATGAAACGGGAAGCTATACTTGGTTTTAAATTTTTCATGCGAAGCAACCGAATCTCTAGATACACCAAATATGACCGCATTGCTTTTGGTAAATTTTTTATAAAGATCTCTAAAATCTTCACCTTCTTTTGTGCATCCTGGCGTGCTGTCTTTTGGATAAAAATATATGACTATATTCTTTCCAATTAGATCGGTAGATTTTATCTTTGATCCATCATCAAGAGTTGATGTAAATGCAGGTATTTTCTTTCCAATTTTTACTTTTGACATTTCTTCCTCATTAATTAGATGTTTTGATTACTGAGTCTAGTATACTTGTTCACAAATGAGTCAAACAGCTATACATGACATATGGGTATTAGACATTAACTTTAAGTTCTCAACTATGAATATAAGATGAAATTAATACTCGTTACAATACCAATTCTTATTATGACTTCCTGCTCGTTTTTTGAAGCACCTGTCCAAACATGCGAGGAAATACAAGAATATCAGTCTAGTGTTTCCATTCCACAACTACTATTGCCTCAAGCTTTAATAGAAATCCAAAAAAGATCATCATTCGATATGTCTGATCTTTCAACAGGTAATAGCATCAGTAGGGAAGACTATTTGCCCATACTGGAAGAATTACCTGAGACCAGTCCGATAAAGAATATTTCTGGAGATGATCTATCAGAGCTACTTGATCTTATCGATGAAACCATTGATGGAAGAAATAATATTGCCACTCAGAATCAGATCATCTCAAAAGTCTCGCAGAATGTTGATTCAAATCGACAGATTATCTGCTTGGAGGAATCACCCAATTATTTTTCTGAAGGCTTGCCTTCCAGGAAAGATATCTCAAAAGAAGCAATCGATGAAGATGGGTCATCTTGGTGGCAGAGAATCAGAGAAAGAAGATCAGAGAGAAAAGCAAAACGTTCTGATTGAGATCATCTTTTTAACATTCCCATTTGCTTGGATATAATTCCCAACATTACCTCATCAGAGCCGCCACCAATCGATCCAAGTCTGGTATCACGATAAGCTCTAGCAACTGAACTTTCCCACATGAATCCCATTCCACCCCAGTACTGGAGGCATGCATCGGTTAATTCTCGGCCAAGTCGACCTGATTTAAGTTTTGCCATCGAGGCTTTAGTCAGAACATCCTTTCCGTCTATATATTCCTCAACAGCTAGGTATGTCAAAGCTCTCAATAGTTCGACTTCAGTTTGAAGTTCTGCAAGGCGGAAATGTACAGCTTGGTTGTCAATGATGGGTTTACCAAAAGTCTCTCTTTGTTTTGTATACTCAATGGTATCTTGGATGATGTCTTCGTAACCTTTCAAAGCTGCAGCTGCAGCATATAATCTTTCTTCTTGAAACTGCATCATTTGGTACATAAAACCTTTGCCTTCTTCGCCAATGAGATGACGTTGTGGAACCCTGACATTGTCAAAAAATATCTGTGCAGTA
>DMGO01000099.1:0-4336 GCA_003449795.1 Gammaproteobacteria bacterium
TTTAGAGAATCATATCAATTACATTCAATGCTGCTTTTGTGATATTCGTTCCTGGACCAAATACTGCAGCGACACCACAATCTTTAAGTGCTTTTATATCTTGTTCAGGAATGATTCCGCCACAAACGACCAGTATATTTTCTGAACCTTGTTCTGCAAGAGAATTCATGAGTATTGGAACCAATGTTTTATGCCCAGCAGCTTGTGTGGATACTCCGATGATATGAACATCATTTTCAATTGCATCTCTCGCTGCTTCCTCAGGTGTCTGAAAAAGTGGGCCGATGTCAACATCAAACCCCATATCTGCAAAGGCTGTAGCAATCACTTTTGCTCCTCGATCATGTCCATCCTGACCCAGTTTGACCACTAAAATTCTAGGCCTTCTACCATGAGACTTCTCAAATTCATTAACTTTATCTTCAACATTCATAAAATCTTCATCGCCCTCATACTCTTTTCGATAAACACCACTAATCGATTGAGAAACTGCCTGATGCCTCCCAAAGACTTTCTCCATTGCCATTGAGATTTCGCCAACCGTTGCTCGATGTTTTGCTGCTTCAATCGCAGATGCCATCAAGTTACCATCATCAGCTGCACATTTTTCTAGTTCAGCCAATGCATTTTGACATGCTTCTTCATTTCTTTCTTTTTTAATTGATTCAAGAATACTAATTTGTTGGTCTCTGACGCCCTCGTTATCTATTGAAAGTATATCGACTTCTTTTTGATCCTTGTTTTGATAAGCATTTACACCAACAATGACATCCTCTTTTTTATCCACTCTTGCTTGCCTGATTGCTGCTGATTCTTCAATTCTTAATTTTGGCACTCCTGCTTGAATTGCCTTTGTCATTCCTCCAAGATCCTCAACCTCTTGTATGAGCTTTTTGGTTTCATTGATCATTGAACCAGTAAGAGATTCTAGATAGTAAGAGCCAGCAAGTGGGTCAACCACTTTTGTCAAGCCAGATTCTTCTCTTAGAACCAATTGTGTGTTTCTTGCAATTTGAGCAGAAAAGGGAGTTGGTAAAGCCAATGCCTCATCAAATGAATTTGTATGCAATGATTGCGTTCCACCCAAAACCGCTGCCATGGCCTCTATGGTTGTCCTGACTATATTGTTATATGGGTCCTGACTGGTGAGACTTACACCTGATGTTTGACAATGAGTTCTAAGCATCAAAGACTTTGGATTTTTTGGAGAAAATTCTTTTTCAATCATCTCAGACCATAGGAATCTCGCAGCCCTTAATTTTGCGATTTCCATGAAGAAGTTCATTCCTATACCAAAAAAGAATGATAATCTCGGGGCAAAGTCATCGATATCTAGTCCTTTATTCATAGCAGATCTTACATATTCCAATCCGTCAGCCAGTGTATAAGCAAGCTCTTGTGTGCAAGTGGCTCCTGCTTCAAGCATATGATATCCAGAAATTGAAACGGTATTGAATTGAGGCAGATTGTGAGAACAATATTCAATGATATCAGCAACTATTCTCATTGAGTCATTGGGAGGATAAATATAGGTGTTTCTGACCATAAATTCTTTGAGGATATCATTCTGTAACGTGCCTTTGAGTTTTGACTGTTCAACACCTTGTTCTTCAGCAGCTACAACAAACATTGCCATGATGGGTATAACAGCCCCATTCATGGTCATTGAGACAGACATTTTCTCCAGCGGTATTTGATCGAACAACATTTTCATGTCTTCAACGGTATCAATTGCTACACCAGCTTTACCTACATCACCTGTGACTCTCGGATGATCCGAGTCATAACCTCTGTGTGTTGCTAAATCGAATGCAACAGATAGCCCAGTTTGTCCAGCTGCTATATTCTCACGATAAAACTTGTTTGATTCCTCTGCAGTTGAAAATCCAGAATATTGTCTGACTGTCCATGGTCTTTTTGTATACATAGTGGCTCTTGGGCCCCTTAGGAATGGCTCAATTCCAGGCATCGTATCTAGATGCTCGAGTTCCAATAGATCCTCAGAGGAATAGACCGGTTTTACATCTATGCCTTCGAGCGTATGCCAATCAAGACTTTCAATTTCATCTGTTTTCAGTTCAGATTTGGCAGTTCTTATCCATTTTTCTTTAAGTTTAGACATTAATTAACTTCTATTAATTCAAAGCTAGGGGATCATTCTACAGGTCAGTTAATTGATATTGAAAATAAATTTCATCAAAATCCAAAGAGTTCGACGGGATTCTTTTGCATTCATATCCCTTCATTCTATAATGATTCTAATTTCCAAATGATAAAAGGCTTTTAAAATGAAATTAGGTATCGGACTCGGTTACTCACCATCAAAACTTAAGATTCCCATGGATGATATATTGTTTGCTGAAAAGATGGGTTTTGATTCAGTCTGGGCCGCAGAATCCTATGGCTCTGACGCTGTATCGGTTGCATCTTATGTGCTCGCTCAAACCTCCAAAATAAAGGTAGGAACTGCAATCATGCAAATGCAGGCAAGAACACCCGCAATGACAGCAATGACCGCCATATCACTAAATGCACTATCTGATAATCGATTTTTACTGGGTTTGGGACCATCTGGACCCCAAGTTGTTGAAGGTTGGTATGGACAGGCTTATGGCCGACCTCTGACGAGAACAAAAGAATATATATCCATCATCAGGAAAATAATTGCCAGAGAAGAGCCGCTTCAATTTGAAGGTCATCACTACCAGATACCATTCAAAGGTGAGGGCTCAACAGGTTTGGGAAAACCACTAAAGAGCATTCTTCACAGCACAGCAGATCTTAAAATCTATACAGCCTCCATTACTCCTGCGGGCCTAAGATGCGCCGGTGAAGTTTCAGATGGCGTTTTTCCTATTTGGATGAATCCTGAAAAATTTGACCTTGTTGGAGAATATGTTGAAGAAGGCTTTGCTAAATCCTCTGAAGAAAAGAGTTATGACAATTTTGATGTTGCACCATTCGTTCCGGTTGCGATGGGAGACAATATTGATTTTTGTTATATGGCCATGAAACCTATGTTTGCCCTATATATAGGTGGAATGGGTGCAAAATCTAAAAACTTTTATAATGACTACGCGAAACGACTAGGATATGAGGAAGCTGCAGAAAAGATTCAAGATTTATATCTTGAAGGTAAAAAAGATGAAGCAGCAATGGCAGTGCCAAATGAACTCATTGACGAGTGTACACTCGTTGGACCAAAAGAACGGATTATCGAACAACTGTCACATTGGAAAGAGCTCGATAAGACTGGAAAGATAGGAACATTGGTTCTTGGAAATGTTGGGCAGAAGGCAATTGAAGTGATTGCAAACGAGGTTTTATAGATTATATGAACTATTCGACTTATTTCAGAATGCTGGTCATAGGACCAATCATTTTGATGTTGGCTGGATATCTTTTGGATTTTTCTTACCCCTTTCCAGAATCAATTAATGGATATTGGGGCCAGTTGGCATTGGATGGTTTCAGTGATTGGTTTTACGTACAACTAATCTGCCTGCTTCTAGCTTTTATCAGTGACATCTTGATGTTTTTCTTTATCAGAAACTCAAGGGAGTTATGGATTCTTGCAACTACAGGAGTTTTGATTAGTGGAATGATGATGCCAGAGATAAATATCTCCTCATCACTATCTCAAGAGTTACTTCAGCTGGCAGCGATCATTTCAGGTGTAAAAATTGCATCTGCATATCTTTCACCCTCCATCAGGGACCTTTTTTGAAGGTGGATAGGGGAGACCGACGATCTCCCCAAATCCATTTGCTATCCAAGTAGTTTTTTCTTTGTTGTTAAACTAATTTTCTTTGGCTTTTTGTGTTCAGGGATCAGTCTCTCCATGCCAATGTAGAGCATTCCATTTGAAAGTGCTGCACCCTTAACCTCCATATCGTCAGAAATTACAAATTTTCGGACGAAGTTTCTAGCAGCTAAGCCTTGGTGGAGAAGACCCTCCGACGCCTCATTTGGCCTCTTGCCAGAGATAGTCAGGGTTTCACCCTGTACTTCTACATCAATGTCTTCCTCATCAAAACCAGCAATTGCGAGTTCAATGGTATATTTCTCATCACTGACTTTCCTTATGTTATATGGGGGATAGTTGATGCTTTGTGATTTTGAGTTTGCCATGATTGATAGCGCATCAAATGTTCTATCAAAACCAACAGCAAACGGAGAGATGTCTCTCCATACTGTGTCAAATAATGTATTAACCATAATTTTCTCCTTTTTTAAGCAAGTTAATTATTAATTTGCGTGGACCCATCTTAGGCATCCACAAAGTAGATATATGATCAGGAGTTAAATTTTCAAGTGAAATTTTTTTCTTTTATTT
>DMGO01000078.1:0-4332 GCA_003449795.1 Gammaproteobacteria bacterium
ATCCATGCTTTTGAAACCTGGGAAGGTGGAAAGTGTAGATTCTGTCATGCCGTAAAAAAAGAGGACAGAGATCGTATGGCGCCAACTCTTTATGGAATCTTTGGTAGACCCGCTGGAGTTGGAAATAACTATACTTATTCCGATGCATTGATCAATATGAAGACTAATGGGCTAATATGGACACCAGAAACACTTGATGCATTCATATTGAATCCATCAGAATATATACCTGGAAACAGAATGAGGGTGCAAGGCATTGAAGATCCAGAAACAAGAAAATTAATCGTGAACTACTTAATGAGAGAGAGTAAACCAATTAAAGGGGAGCAAGAAAATGAAATTTGAAACAGAAATTAACTTTCAATCCAATACATGGAATCGTGATGCTTGGGCAAGAATTCAAGCTGACCTCAATTCTGAGAAAGAAAGCATTTGCTATACCACAGGAACAATTCTTGGGGTAAGGCCAGGGCAGGCCGTTAAAGAGTTGTGTGGTTTTGAGACTTTCTTATGCACAAGACTGATGCCAGCTGCTGAAGATGGAAGCATTCGACGCTTAAATAAAGAAGTTATTTTCTACACCGATCCAAGATCTGGCCAAATGATCGATCAATGGACCAATCCGTATACTGAAGAAGTGGTCGATGTTGTCCATGTTGCAAATGATCCTTTTAATTACACGATTTCTGAGTGGCTTATTCTGGCCCCTGAAGATTTTAAAACGGGAGAAAAAGCAGAGCCCAGAAAGATACCTCTTATTTTCCCTTGGAAGAGATCTGGTGACGTCATTACGCTCAGTACAGATATGCACTTATACTATCCAAACCCATTACAACCAGATAAATGGGTCAGAGAATCATCGGGTAAAATGGCACGCGTATCTGAAATGATGCGATATTTTGTTTCTGCTAAGGATCTTGAGAATCCTGAATTGACGTCAGTCAACTATACTGGAACCTGGAATAGAATCACCCCTTGGCTTCCTTGGATGTTGATGGGAGATACATCAGGACACTGCTTGTATATGAGCACCATGCTTAAATCAGATAGTATTGAAATCATACCTGAGCATGTTCGTGAATTCTCAGAAGAAAGGTATCCAGGAATGCTATCGGCTCCAACCGAGGATTATGGTCCAAGTATTTCTAGTCTTGAGTATTATGCAAGGCAACAAACACCTGCTCCTGTAAAGTAGATTCATGAATCAACAATCTCCTTTGGATCATAGCTATCCTTCGAGTACCTCAGCATGGTATGCGGTCGTTATATTGACCATTGCCTATGTGGTTTCCTTTCTTGATAGGCAGCTGCTTTCTCTGGTTGTTCCGCTTGTTAAGAGAGACTTGTTGTTGACTGATACTCAGGTGAGCCTCCTATTGGGGCTAGCATTTGCTCTTTTCTATACCACTATGGGAATCCCCATTGGGAGGTTAGCCGATAAGAAAAGCCGAAGGGCAATCATTGCAGTGGGAATCTCATTTTGGTGCCTCATGACTGCTGCTTGTGGATTGGCAAAAAACTACACGCAGCTATTTCTTGCAAGAGTTGGAGTAGGAGTGGGTGAAGCAACACTGAGCCCAAGTAGCCTATCTATGATAGGGGACTACTTTCCAAAAGAAAAAAGAGGCAAGGCTCTGGGTTTATTCAATATTGGTGTTTCTGTGGGTTCAGGAATCGCATTCATCATTGGTGGTCAGATCATAGCTTATGTCGCTTCTAGAGATAATCTTATTCTCCCAATCATAGGAGAAATCTATCCATGGCAAGCCTTATTTATCATGGTTGGACTCCCGGGTCTGATCGTTGCTGCATTAATGATGACAGTCAAAGAGCCCGAACGAAGAGAAAAAATTGTACTCAACAACGATGTTGGCGATGTAACAGATGAAGTCTCGATCAAAGAAACGGTCAATTTCATCCTTGAAAGAAAAAGCGCCTATGGTTGGCTATTTCTATCAATGGCTTGCTCGGTTCTGATTGGTTATGCATTCCTATCGTGGATGCCAACAATGTACGACAGGACATATGGAGTTGATTTCAAAACCATCACGATGTGGCTGGGTATTGCTTTTTTGGTATCGGGTCCTATAGGTGCAATAGGGACAGGCTGGTTAGGAGACCATGTATTTAAAAAATATGGCGGCAGTGCTCATATAAAACTGTTTGCACACACAATGATCGTATTGACCATCGCAGCAGCATTGGTTCCGCTCATGCCGACTTATCAGTTGGCAACTTTGATGTTCGTGCCTCAAGCAATAATGGCGGCTGGTCAAACGGCACTTGCTCCATTGGCAATTCTGAATATCACACCAAACCAGTTGAGAGGGCAAGTCACAGCAATCTACTTCTTTGTCATTAGCATGACTGGATATACATTGGGACCTACGAGTGTCGCACTACTCACTGATTATGTGTTTAAGGATGAATCCTTGATTTCATATTCAATGGCAGTGGTGTCTCTAATTGTTGGGTTAATAGGAGTCTTTGCTGGTTTTATGGGTGTGAGACCATATCGAAAATACATTGAAAGTGATGAAGCTTAATTCTTAGAGACAACTCCTTCGTTAAATAAGTCTCTGATTTCCTCATCATCCAAACCCAGCTCTTTAAGGATCTGATCCGAGTGCTCTCCTACTTTTGGAACAGGTGTATGCACATCAAACCTTCTGTCATTCATATTGATTGGCATTGCAGGCAGTTTGGTACTGCCCCCTGAAGGTATCTCGACATCCAATAGTCCGCCCGATTCATTCAGATGCGGATCATCAAATAAATCTTCAGGCTTGCTGATTGGTGCAAAAGGAAGTCCAGTTTTATCAAGCTTTTTCATTAGATTAGCTGTTGTATAGGTCTTGAAAAGTTCTTGTAATCGAGGAATGATCACATCTCTTTGATCCACCCTGCCCTTATTCAAATCCATTGATTCATCGTTTGCATAATCCTCCAAATCAAATGATTCACAGAATAGTTTCCACTGCGTATCACTCACGACACCAATGAAGACCTGCTCCTCATCTTTGGTTTCGAATATGTCGTATACAGCCCAAGCAGCAACCCTAACTGACATTGGAGGTGGAGGTGATCCAGTGGTAGCAGTTTGAGCCATGTGCTGGCCCATCAAATAAACTACATTTTCATATAATGCGCTTGTGACTTTTTGACCTCTTTTGGTTACTCGCCTCTCTTGCAATGCAGCCAAAATAGCAATGGCGCCAAACATTCCACCCATAATATCAATCACTGAAGAACCTGCTCGCAGTGGCCTTCCTGGTGGTCCAGTCATATATGCAAGGCCACCCATCATTTGTGCAACCTCATCCAATGCTGTCCTGTTTTCATAAGGTCCTTTGAGGAATCCTTTGGCAGAACAATAAATGATTTCTGGATTTAACTTTAAAAACTCATCATAACTGAATCCAAGCTTATCCATGGCGCCTGGTCTGAAATTCTCAATAAAAACATCTGATTTACGAATCAAGGCTTTAATTATCTTTTGCCCCTCTTCTTTTTTGATGTCCATAGCAAGACTTCGCTTATTACGATTATAGGTGAGAAAATAACCTGAACCAGATTTCTTTAATTCCCTTGTCTTGTCTCCAGAAATTGGTTCAACCTTAATGACGTCTGCTCCTAAATCACCAAGTATTGCTCCCACTGCAGGGCCCATGACCATATGAGTCATTTCAATGACCTTTATTCCTGATAATGGTTTATTTGAGGTATTCATACACTTCAGTAGATTCAAGGAAGATTATATTACTATTCTAATAATAATGTGTTTAGATATCACACTAATTATGGATAAGAAAATAGAGATTCAATCTGCAGTCTTCGAAAGACTCATCAATCATCTTCAAAAAGAATCAAGTGTCCAAAATATTGACATGATGATACTTTCAGGATTTTGCAGAAATTGTTTGAGCCGATGGTATCAAGAAGAAGCCGAAAAAATGGGCGAAGAGATCAATCCTGATGAATCAAGAAACATTGTATATGGGATGCCATACGAAGAATGGAAAGAAAAAAATCAAAAACCCGCTACTCAGGAACAACTAGATCAAATGAATGCCCGAAAAAATAAGTGATGGAAAATAAACAGAAACTCGGCCTTGATAAGGCCGTACTGATAATTGGTCTTGTCATCTATGGAACTGGGTTTTCACTTCTTTATGTAATTTTTGCCCCGTTATCAAGAGAGATTGGTCTGAGCATTAATCAGTTTGGGATTTTGATTGCAATATCAAATGTGGCTTTGGTCTTTTCCTCTTACTATTGGGGTAAGAAAAGTCAAAAAATTGGAAGAAAGAAGGTATTCGTAATTGGTCTCCT
>DMGO01000163.1:0-3684 GCA_003449795.1 Gammaproteobacteria bacterium
GTAACATTCAATGATCATGAGGGGTCCACAAAAAGTTATTTGAGCACTAGAGAATCTAAACGTGAAGCTATATATACTGACTATATTGCTCCTTTCAAGGAGATAGAGGTAAGTTATGAAGAAGGCACAACGATAGAGGTAGACCTTCATGATGGGGGTAGAGTTATTCTTAGAAAATCTGATGATAACTATTCACCTCAATCGAGAGGAGATTCAATAAAAGATATTAGATCAGCAACTGAAAAAGGAGAACTGCTAACAGGACTCCTTTATATTGATGAGTCCCAGCACGATTTCGCAGATACCGAAAACATGATTGATGCACCGCTCAATTCAATAGATCACAAAACACTTTGCCCAGGTAAAAAAGCACTCAAGAATTTACTAGACAGCTATAGGTGATCTTATAGAATGATTTGAGTGCGTCTCCCAATCATCAATAACCAAATACTTTTTAAGTTTCTAATACTCGCAATTATTTTCGTTGCATCTTCGCATGTTTTTGGGCAATACCGAGTTGAAGCATTGATTAAAAAACATCAGATACCAGAGAGCAAGCTGAGTATCATCCTGGAAGATGCAGAGTCTAATAAAAGATTGATTGAAATCAATCCAAAAAAATCAAGAAGCCCCGGATCGGTTACAAAGCTTTTTACAGCTTTTGCTGCGTTGGATCTTCTAGACAAGAGATTCCAATGGAAAACTGAAGCATACATTGATCAAAAATTTAAGAATAATAAGAAGGTTGATCATCTTTTAATTATGGGAGGAGGAGATCCAACCTTCTCAATAGAGGATCTTGAAGGCTTAGTTAAAAAAATAAGGTCAAAAGGGATAGACGAGATTTCTGAGGGCATATACTTTGACCTTTCATTTTTTAAGCAACGAAAAAAATCCACGGGCTCATTTGATCAAAGCCCCTTAAGACCATATAACAGTATGCATTCCGCCTTGATTGTGAATTCAAACAGACTGGATTTAAAGTTTAGCTTCACTCCAGGTCAAAAAAAATTAGATGTATCTCCACTTTTTTTACCGTCCGATGTAATTATCCATAACAATTTATCTATTGGGGCAGGTAATTGCAGTGATTTTAGGTCTCAGGTTTCATTTAGAGAGCAGTACCGAAAAAAACTACTCACTATCGTAATTGAAGGTGTTTATCCATCTAACTGCTTAGAGAAGGACCATGATTTAGCAATTACTAAAACTAAACATTATTTTTTTGGTGCCTTTAAGAAACTATGGCTCGAATCAGGTGGGAAAATCAGTGGTTATTTCAAGAAACATAATAAGAACTCAAAAGATATATTGATTGCTGAAATAGTATCAGATGATTTAAGCAGCGCTATAAGATTGATGCTTAAGGAAAGTGATAATTTAAGCGCAAGAAATATTTTTTTAAGTCTCGGATATCAATCAAATAGAAAAGAGTATCGCCTTATGAGGAGATTGTCATATGAGTCAATGAAGAAAAATAAAATACATTGGCACTACACTAATTTTATTGAGAATGGATCTGGCCTTTCAAGAAAGACTAAGATTAAGCCCGAATCAGTCATAAGTCTGATACAAAAGATAGATGAAGATGATAAATACTCAGAAATAGAATCCATGCTTCCAGTTTCTGGGATTGACGGCACTTTAAAAAATATTTATCGATCGGAAACATTACGTGGTCAAATGAGACTTAAGACAGGAACTCTAAATGGAGTAAGGTGTTTGGCTGGTTTTATAACCTCAAAATCAGGAAAAGAGTACCGATTTGTATTTATGCACAATAATTTTGATGAATATGATTACAATCTGAGATTATTTTCAACTGAACTTTTGGAAATGATCATCAGAGAAGAGGTCAACTAGCTCGATTTGTGGTTACTTTAAATCTCCAAACAATCAGTATAGTTATGATGATTGAATATATAAGAGATTCAATTTCTATCACCTTAGCTTGCCAATAAAAATGCCATACACCAAGTATGGTTGCCGTATATACAAGCCCGCTGATTGTAGACCTATTTTGATTAAACCAAGTCTCCAATCTCTTAAATGAGACTGAGGCAACCCCAAACAAGCACAAAAAACCACCCCAGCCCACTATAAGGTAGGGTGTTTCAATGATATCAACAATGATGACTGCCAGATCACCGGCTTGATCAATCACCGCATAGGTTAAAAAATGATTTAGTACATAAAAAAACGCCATCAAACCTACAGGCTTTCCTAATTTCGCAATCGATCGATTACCTGAATAATATGCAATCGGTGTAATTAATAGAGTTAACATCAAAAAACGAATACCCCATAAACCCGTTTCATGAATAATAGCTTCTACTGGGTTAGCCCCTAAACCTGAGAAGTAACCGATTGACTTTAGAGATAGCAAAACAAATGGAATCAACATCACCAAAACAACCAATGGTGTTCTGAAGGTATTGACCATATTAAATGCCTTAATAGTATTTCCTTAGATTTAGGCCAGTGTATAAATCTGCCACTTCTTCTGCATATCCATTAAATGGAAGAGTGGGTTGTTTTGCACCAAAAAAACCGGTGCCTATTCTTCTTTCTCTGGCTTGGCTCCACCTTGGATGATCAACCAGTGGATTGACATTGGCATAAAATCCATATTCTTGAGGAGCAGAGATATTCCAGCTTGTTTTAGGTTGTCGCTCTTGAAACTTAATTTTATTTATAGATTTTATGCTTTTGAAGCCATATTTCCATGGTATGACCAGCCTCATTGGAGCTCCATTTTGATTAAGAAGTTCCTTTCCATAGATGCCCACGGCCATCAGAGTAAGCGGATGCATCGCTTCCTCTATGGTCAAACCTTCTGTATATGGCCAACGAAGAATTCTTCTTCTTTGCCCAGGCATTTGATCGGGCCGATATACAGTATCAAACGCAACATATTTGGCAGAGGACGTTGGTTCAAATTTTTTAAGGATTGATGACAGTGGTACACCGACCCATGGGATAACCATTGACCAGGCCTCAACACATCGCAAACGATAAATTCTTTCCTCAAGCTTATTGAAATCAATTAAATCTTCTAAGTTGAATGTTCCCGTTTTATTGGCCTCTCCAGAGACCTCAACACTCCAAGGTTTTGGTTCAAACATTCCGCTATTCATGTATGGATCACTTTTTTGCATTCCAAATTCATAGAAGTTGTTATAAGTGGTAATATCCGAGTAACTATTTGGTGTTTCATCCGTTGAATACTTAACATTTTTTATCGATTGTAAAGAATTTACTGATTGATCTTGTCCCACAGTTGATTCACTGAATCCGAGACCCAATGAAAATAATCCAACTGATTGAATGAGCTTTCGTCTATTTAGATAGTTAGATTCTGAAGTAATTTCAGATGAAGGTATTTTTATTTTTGTTTCTTTTGTTTTCATAATAATTAAATGAAGTTTATATGATTCATAGATAGACTCCAACTTGGTCTGATGAGACAATCTATGCATGTTTCAAAGCCCTAAAATTAATCTTTCGTTCACACTTGTCTTTATGGTTTTATTATTGGCTGCCTGCGGATCACCAAAAGAAGAAAATGAGCTTTACATGACTGTTGGCGGAACAGGTATACCCAATACAGTTGGCGTGAAGCACTTTTATGATTTTGAGCAGGCGGTTAAAGAAAAGCTACCAACTATAGAAACAAAAATGTTG
>DMGO01000066.1:0-4567 GCA_003449795.1 Gammaproteobacteria bacterium
TCAGAAGATTACAAACCCGAGACAGCATCTGAAATAACGGGCGTCAGTGCCAAGGTGATTGAGCAAACAGCTAAAATCTTCGCGGATGCAGATCCGGGTATGATTTATGCAGGCTATGCTTCTTGTAAATGGCTTCATGGCGATTTACTTCAAAGAGCCATGCTCTTACTCCTCGCCTTGACTGGCAGCACAGGAAAGGAAGGTGGAGGCCTCCAAATAGCAAATTCTCCCAATGCCAGAGGATTGACACAGTTTGGTTTTTCAGACATTGGCCCTGCATTCAGGTTGATATCTTCTACGACTTGGGACTATGACCATGCAGACATGAAAGAGCTGAACCAAAAAATTTACGGCAATGACTTAGCAGAAAAATTTGATCGATACTACAAGAAGAGCATTGAAGAGGATTGGTTCCCTGATTACAGTAAAAATGGATGGAAAATGGGAATCTTCGCTGGAAACAATGGCGCCAACTGGAGAGCAACGGGAAACACATGGCGAAAAACAGCATTTGAAGAGCTAGAGACAATAGTCTCTCTTGCGCCTGATATGGGAGTGACCTCGCTCTATTCTGACTATGTTCTGCCGATCGCTCATCACTATGAAAGAAATGATTTAATGCTTCAATCTAGGGTGCCATATCTCCAAGTCCTCAACGAAGCCGTTCCACCTCTTGGAGAAGCAGTGGATGATTGGGAGGCAAACAGGAGATTGGCTGAGGCAATATCAAGAAGAGCAAAAGAAAGAAATATTAAACCAATACAAGATGCGGTCGACGGAAGAACAGTTCGAAGAGATTACACCAAAACTCTGGAGCTTTATACCATGGGTGGCAGAGTCAATAACTCGAAAGATGTGGCTCAATTTATCATCAATGCAAGTCATGGAATTCCAAAAATAAGTTTTGAAGAACTCTCACAAAAAGGAATCGTTAAAGTTGAAGGCGTTGACAGCACCATGTGGGAAAAAGATGAATCCCCATATCACAATGAAATCGTAAAAAGTGTGAAGAAAAAATTGCCGTACGAAACCTTTACCGGAAGGCAACAGTTTTACATAGATCATGAATGGTTTATTGAATTTGGTGAAACTTTACCAACCTTTAAGGAGCCACTTAAAATTGATGAATTTCCAATGAGGATGATGATGGGACATGCGAGGCATGGAATCCACAGTACTTGGAGGGATGATTCGTTTCTACTAAGCTTGCAACGAGGTGAGCCAGATATTTACGTGAATCCTGATGATGCAATAAATAGAGGCGTTGAGGACGGAGACATGATCCGGATTTACAATTCAGCCGGCGAATTTTTTGCGATGGCACATGTTAGCTCAGGCATCCAGCCTGGGATGTTGTTCATGTACCATGGTTGGGATCCCAAGATGTTCAAAGGCGGAAAGAACTTCAGTGAAGTCATTCCAACAGGCGGATTAATTAAACCAACCTCTATGGCTGGAGATTATGGCCATCTTGGTTATCAGCCTTTGGCTTTTGCTCCAAACCAGACCTACAAGGATTTTACCTGTGATTTTGAGAAATCGGCGTAACTCATTATGCAAAGAACAACTATTGAATCACAAAGACAAACAGAGACTTCAGCATTGCCGCGTGCCACCATATACTCGCTTTTTTCTCAACTCATAAGCTCTCCCCATGAATTGAAACCGCTCAACTTAACTCCTGAAATATCTTTTGATTGTTTGCCTTATGAATTCAATGCCCGAGAAATGATCGATTCATATGTTAATAATGATCCTGAAGCACTAAGACTCAAATACAGCGGTTTATTTGAGGTTGGAGATGATGGACCTCCTGTTCCTATAAGAGAGGATTTATTTTTAGCTCAACCAGCCAAGTTAAGAGAAGATCTAGTAAGATTTTATGATTACTTTGGTTATCAATTGGATGAAGAATTTCAGTGGCAAATGGATCATTTGTCCATCGAGTTAGAGTTCATGCATTTTTTGATTATTGGCGAACTTCAATCAGATACCGACAAGCTTTCATTTCAATTGGGTCAAGTTGATTTTTTAGAAAAACACCTTATAAACTGGGTTCCGCTTTTCTCAAAAAAGTTATCAACTTTAGATGAGAGTGATATCTACACAAAAATTGTTATAGAATTAGAGGAGTTCCTTTTTAAAGACCAAAATTGGCAAAAGGAAACTATTTCACATACAGATGTAGCTGGGGGGTAAGTATGGGTCAGGTTGCAATGGTGATAGATTTAAATAAGTGCATTGGTTGTCAAACTTGTACAACTGCTTGCAAATCTCTGTGGACAGACGAACCTGGACAGGAATATATGTTATGGAATAACGTTGAAACCAAGCCTGGTCCTGGCTATCCAAGATACTGGGAAGAGGGAGGCGGAGGCTTCGATGATCAAGGAAATCTCCAACGCGATGGCTTAATGCCAAAAAAAGAAGATCACGGAGAGGAAGTTCCCCTCAATCACGATGAAGTCTACTTCAAAGGGGTTGAGATTAGGCTTCAGCAAGAAAAACCAATGACCAAAGGTGCCAATTGGGATGAGGATACCAGCTCTGGGGATTATCCGAATAATTATCATTTTTATTTACCCAGAATGTGCAACCATTGCACAAAACCTGCTTGTTTAGAAGCATGTCCAGTAAGAGCTATTTATAAAAGAGAAGAAGATGGCGTAGTGCTTATTGATGAAGATAAATGCCAGGGAATCAGAGAATGCAACAAAGCATGTCCTTACGATAAAATTTATTTTAATTACATCACTGGTAAATCTCAGAAATGTATATTCTGCTTCCCAAGACTCGAAGAAGGCGTTGCACCTGCCTGTGCAAGACAGTGTCCAGGCAGACTAAGGTTTGTTGGGTTTTTGGAAGATGAGGATGGTCCAATCAACGAATTGGTTTATCAATGGAAGGTGGCTTTACCGCTGCATCCAGAATATGGAACTGATCCAAACGTATTTTATGTCCCTCCAATGTTGCCACCTAATTTTGATGAAAATGGAGAGTTTTCTGATGATCCAAGGGTTCCGACAGAATACCTAAGAAGTTTATTTGGAGATGTTGTGGATGAGGCGCTGATAACTCTTCAGTTTGAGATGGAGAAGAAACAAGAAGGAAAGGAATCCAGATTAATGGATATTTTGATTGCCAAAGAATGGAAGTCCTTATTTAGTATCCCTGACGTCAAAATTTATTAATTCATTGCATTAAGGCGATTTCGATGCAGTTATCAAACAGTCGCATTTTTTTAATTATGACATCACTGGTTCTATCATCCGTGATGGCTAGTCTTGATTCCAGTTTCACACCAATTGCAATACCAGACATGATTGATAAGCTTGACTCAAGCACAAGTGAAATTGTTTGGGTTGCGCTTGGATATTTAATTGCAGCCAGTGGCCCAATGTTATTGGCTGCAAAAATGGCCGATGGAATTGGGCACGCTCGTTTTTTTCAAATTGGCACATTGATATACAGCATTGCAATGATCGCATGCGCCTGGGCGCCAGATGCTAACACACTTATTATTATCCGATTTATCCAAGGTTTTGGCATGGCCTTGTTTCTGCCAACAACATTTGCAATTGCAACTGCAATGTATGGCCCAGAAAGAAGAGGCAGTGCGCTTGGTATTCTTCAGGCAGCAAATGCGGTGGGTTTTGTTATGGGGCCTATTTTTGCAGGATGGTTGCTTGATGCATACGATTGGACAGCAATCTTCTGGTCTAGAATTCCATTCGCGATACTGGCCATTTTATTGGCTTTTTTGGCCTTAGGATTTAAGCAGCCATTTCAATTTTCTGAACGTCAAAAATCTTACGACTATTCTGGGGCAGTATTCCTAACATTGGCTTTGTATGGAATTCTATATGGATGCAATAAACTCCCTGTGGAAGATAACCATCTAGAACCAATGGTTTGGATTATATTTCTTTCAGGGTTTCTGTTTTTTGCTTTGTTTATCCGACAAGAAAAAAGACATCCAGATCCTCTCATTGATTTATCTCTCTTTTCAAACAACAATGAATTCACCAAAGCTTCGATTGCATTCACATCGGTTTTTGCAAGTTTCCCAGTCTATCTCTTTATTTTGCCTATCATCATGATCAATGGGCTAGAGCTTACTGCATGGGATGCAGGTTTGGCATTAGGTGCAGCGGCACTTGCCACATTATTAATTAGCCCTATGGCCGGTAATTTATCTGATCGCATTGGACCTGAGAAACTTTGCATGAGTGGAGCACTCTTAACAGGGTTTGGTTACATGCTGTTGTTTTTAGTCAATGCCGATTCAGGCGCATTTGAAATCATCCCAGCTATGATATTTATTGGCGGTGGAACAGGTTTATTCTTCTCTCCAAATAATAACTTGATGTTATCAAGCGCTCCACCCGAGAGAGCCGGTATGGTCTCAGGACTATTTGGTGTCTATAGGCAATCAGGTTACGCCTTAGGATTCGCAATAACAGCCAGTTTATTTACAGCAATTCAGAATTGGTTCGATGTCAACTGGGCATATGATTCACTGAGTGCGACCACTGTTGAATCGGCGGACACATTGACAGTAATTTAC